>DATKXP010000346.1:0-4500 GCA_035529015.1 Phycisphaerae bacterium
CCACGGGGCGTGTTGCCGTCAAGGGCGTGCCGACCACAGCAATCGCCTCCACCAGCGGCAGGCCGTCCCTGTCGGGAATCCACAGCCATCGGTTGGCTATCGTGCCGCAGGGCTGCCGATGCGAGCGGAACTCCAGCCCGCTGGCCCACGTTTGCTTGCCGGTGATTGTCAGCAAATCTCCTCGCATCTGCCCCCCACCGACGGCTACCGGCTCGGCGGCATTACCGAACCAGTCGGCGTCGAGGACGAGAATGTTGACGGCTTTCTCGTTCGCGAGTTTCACCATGTAAGCCGGATCTCTTCTGCCGGTTGCGTTTGGGCTGAGGATCAAGAGCGTCTTGGTGTCCTCGCCAACCTGGCCGAGTTCGGCGGTCGGCAACTCCGCCGGCGTGATGGTCTTCAACGGGAGTCCTGTGGCCGTCACCCACTGGTTGAACCAGGTGGGCGTCCCGCAGGAGTAGAGGACGATCTTTTCGTCCCACGCCACGTCGCGGTCGGGGTAGGCGACCAGTTCGCCCACGATGTTTCTGTCTTGGTCGATGACCGAGACCGAGAAAACGGTCGGCACGCGCACCTTCGGCACAGACATGTGGGCCGAGGCGGAAGCCGAAGAGACCGCGACCGGAGCGGGCCTCGACCACGTTCGGCCGAAGGCGCTCAGGACAACGTTCAACTTCGACACCCCCGGATGCGGCCAGCCGAAAGGATGCAGCCAGACGCGCGTCTCCTGTCCGCCCCGCGCGAACGTCACCGGCGGCGGAGGCGTCTTGAGTTCCATGTCCACGGCCTGGGCGCGAGCGACCGTGCACGGTATCGCCGCCAGCATCGCCAGCAACATGGAACCCGGTGGCCGCATCAGTTCCGCTCCTGCCGCATCGGCCAAGCGGACGCCGCGACGTTCAGCAGCCTGTCGCCCAGAGCCAATTGGCCCAGCGGCGTCTCGGCCAGGCCGATGCGGCGCCGGCCCGCGAGGCTGGCGACCGCCGGCTGGCGCGAGTCGCCGTCCACGGTAATGGCGTACTGCATCTCCACCTTGCCGTTGACGGTCCGCGGCGCAAGGTACACCCGCAGGCCCGTTTGACTGGGCGATTCGGCGGGCAGTTCGATGACGGCCGGCCGGTCCTCCCGGCAGACGATCACAAGCGTCCGCGCGGCTTGCCCTGAGCCTGTCGAACGGGCTGCGTCGGGACCGGCGGGCTCGAACTTCAACAGCACGGCGATGGGAGTTTGGCCGGCCTCCGTCCCCCCTGCGGAGGCCAGCCGAATGTTTTGATCGTCGGCGGCGTACCAGGCCAGCGGCCCCGCGACCGATTCGTGCAGGGCGAAGACCATGGCCACCTGCTGCATCTGCTCGGGCGTCACCTGGGCTACGGTCGGCCACCGGTACGTCTGCCGAACCGGGCCGCCCAGCCGCCCAGCGCCCCAGATGCCCGCCAGCGCCAGCAGCCCCCCCATGCAGGCCGCCACGGCCAGGCTGCTCATGCGCCACACCGCCCGGCCGCGACGAAGCGCCCCGGGGCGCTCCGCGACAATCGTCACCGGACGCGGTGGCTGCCTGGTGCGCCAACCTGCCGTCGTCTGCCGAAGGCGCAGCAGTTCCTTGAGCCTCTCCCGCGCGGCTGGGGTGTCCAGCACGCCTAGCAGAAGTTTGTTGGCCTGGTCGCTGGGCAACTCGCCGTCGGCCAGTTGCGACATCAGGATTTCGTCTCGCTCATCCGTCATGGCTTCGCCCTCCCATCCATGTGGGCGTTCATCTGTTCCAGCAAAATCTTCTTGGCCCGAAACACGCGCGAGGCGATGGTGCCGCGAGGCTCGCCCTCGATCTCCGCCGCCTCGTCGTAACGATAACCATCCAGTTGCGTCAGGGCGAAGGCCGAGCGACAGTCCTCGGGCAACTTATCAAGCAGCGTCCAAGCCAGGTCCGTCAGTTCCTTGGTCTCGGCCGCTTCCGCCGGACAGGGCCCCGGAACCTGATGGACCGGCTGGGACTGGAGCCGCTGGTGGGCATGCTCCTTGCGGGTTTCGCTTCGCATGGCGTCCTTTGCGCAATTGACGGTGATGCGGTGCAGCCAAGTGGCCATCGTCGAGCGCCCGGCGAATCCATCCAACTTGGTCAGCGCCTTCACGCACGCCTCCTGCACCACGTCGTGAGCCTTATCGTCATCGGCAAGCAGCCGGTACGCCACGCGGTACATCCGCGGGACGTGGAGGCTGATGTCATTGTCCGGCGCGGGGCTCATTTCGCCTCTCTTGTGTTCGCCCGGCGTGTGTCCTGGCCACTACCGGTTAGACGGCGCCGGGGCGGCCGGTTTCACGGAATCCTTGTCGTTACCAAGGCCACCGGGATTTTCTTGCGCACGGGCCTCTTTCGTCACTGTAATGCGATAGAATCTCCCGTCGTGGTCCCAACCGACCATGCCGTAGTACGACGATACGCCGAAGAACCACAAGGTCCTGTCGGCCGGCATTCGGCCCATGGGGATAGGCGGCCGCCCTTTCTCGAAATCGACACGATACCAAATGCGTCCCCCTCCGTTAACTTCGTAGAGCCTCTCGCCGAACACCAGCAGATGATTGTCTCCGACGGCCTCGTACAGCCTCCCGTCGCGGCTGACACGGGAGCCAACGCGGACCGCGGCTCCGACCACAGATTGTGAATACAAAGAGACCTTCAAGGTACTGAGATTCACCTGTAGAGGATAGCGCCGAAAACTTCGGCCGATCAGAATGATGCGGGGCCCATCCTTCTTGCCCGTGTTCAACTCATGCGTCCACTCCGGCCTCGCAGCCAAGTCGACATCGAACGGGCGACCTTTCCGAAGGTCTTCGAAAGTCATGACACGCGTGGCTTGGTGAAAGACGTTTACACGAGATTGCCGCCCATCATGTTCCACGATGGCTAGCCACAGCCGCTCATGTTCGCCCAGCGAGCCCGCAGCCAGCACCTTGCCGGGCGCAATCGAGCAGATGCGGAAACTGCGATCGGCGGGCGGCAACCCCTCCTTTTCTCCGATGCGGGCCAGCACCTTTCCCTTAAGCGAGACGACCCACAGCCCCGCCTGCTGCGTACCCACCCACAGGTTGTGTCCGTCCCACTTCACGTCGTCAATCCAGGACTCCGGGGCGATCAGGATATCCTCCAGGAGTCCAGCCCGCTGCATGACGGCAATCGCCCCTTGATGCCAAAAGACATCTACCCCGCGACCACAGGTCAACAGGTGGTGCATCGTGCCCCCGCCCTGTGAGTTCTCCCAGCGGTGGTGCAGGAAAGGAATTGTCTCGCCCGTGAGAGTGCGCACGGAAAGCGCGATCGGCTCGAGTTCCACCGGACACGGAGCCGTCACAGGACTCTTACCGGTGGAACTTTTCGTCACACTGGTCGGTGGCTCTGTTGTTTCACGGACCTGAGTGATCAAGTCCTTCAGATGCGCAGTTAGCGCGGAGGAACGAGATCGCAGGTGGGGGGCAAGTTCCTCGTAATCTTTGATAAGTTGCTCGACTTCCGTCTGAAAGGCCGCCACATCCAGATTCTCCGGCTCAAGGCCCCACTTGCTATGCTGCCATTGACGATTAAGCCTGGCATAGCGAGCCAGGATTCTGTTTGCTGGCCTGTCCGACTGAATGATCTTATCAAGAAACACCTGATATGCATCCTCCGAGATGGCCGTGTTCCCCGTAAATACCGGCGAGGAGGCCATGAACCTGACAAGGGAGTCTGGCGGATGAAGATCGACCGGGAGGATTTCCGTCATCACGACAAAGAGGAAATCCAGGTCGTCCGGTTCGTAAGAGTCATTCTGATAATTCTCGGTCGCGTTGTCGCACAGCAGGTTGCCCCATTCTTTGATCTCTTCGTCGCGCCCTTTTTCGTATGGTGAAGCATGTTTCAATGCCAACGCCATGACGAACGCCCCGCGAAGGAATTGCCGCACATCTTTCTTGGCCTCCGGCATGTTCTCGGCAGCAACCTCCTTTGGGAGCATTTCGCGAATTCGTAGAATGTCGCGAACCAAGTTGTGAGAAACCATCGACGCCTCGGGCAAATTCAGCTGGCGGTTGCGGATCATGTACCCAACATGAGCCAGGGCTGTCCGACCTGCTACGACCCGCCGGCGGCAAGTGACCCGAACATCGGATTCCCGACGTATTCGCGTTTTGATAATCCAAGAGTACTCCCAGATGATCTTTTGCCGCTGGGACAGATCGTCTTTGATCAATACCGCCGCCTCGCGCAGGCCCGTCGATTGCTGCCAACTGCCCAGCATCGCAAATGCATCGGCCCGGGCCGTCAGGGCGGAGAACTGTTCTTCCGCCGTCAGCGCCTGCTCGACCTCGCCTCTGGTTTGGCCGCTCACGCGGGCCGCAACGTCCACGCGCAGGAACTCGGGCGCGGCCGAGAGTTTCAGGTTCTCCCTGATCGTCTCGCTCCTGCCGCCGCCGCCCGTCACCTTGAGCGTGAGTTGGACGCTTGGCTCGCCGCCGTCTTCGGCCCGAACGACC
>DATKXP010000347.1:0-3015 GCA_035529015.1 Phycisphaerae bacterium
GTCCGCCGGCAACGTGACGGTGCTTGCCGGCGACAAGGACATTGGAGCGGCTTGCGTGGAGAAGAAAGGCGCGACGCGCGAGGACGTGGCGGCGGCGTTCGAGAAGTTCCGCGCCCGGACGCGTCCGGGCGACCAATTCACACTGATCCTTATCGGACACGGCACGGCGCTGACTGATCCGGTGACAATCTCGCTGCCGGGACCGGATACCGACATGGAGGAGATCGCGAAGATGCTCGATGCCGTGCCGGCCGGGAAACAGATCGTGCTGAACTTCCTGCCGGGCGCCGGCAACGCGTTGAAACTGTTGGCCAAGCCCGGCCGGGTCAATCTGTCGGCCTTTTCCGTGAATGAGCGCAACGACTCGTTGCTGCCGGAGTTTTTGTTGATGGCATTGGAGACGGGCAAGGCGGACGGCAACGGCGCGGCGCATGGCGCGGGCAAGGCCGACGGCGCGGTCACGGTGCTGGAGGCGTATCACTGGTCGGTGCGCGAACTCGTCTATTGGTTCCACCGGCAGAAGCAGAAGAAGGACGAGACGGGGAGCGTGTTTGTCAAGGGGAGCGAGAGCGTGCGGCTGTTCAAGAAACTGCACGGCGGGCCGCCGGGCGATGGAGGATTCGACGAAGACCTGCCCGTGGGCGTGATGCTGTTGTCGAAAGACTCGGACGCCGATTCGCCCGACGGTCCCGGTGAGTTGGCGCCGCCGTACGGCATGCCGACGGAGAGCTCGCTCTTCGACGAAAAATCGGGGGGGGCCGCTCCCGACCTGTTCGGGCCCGAGCATTGGGGCGGGCGGCGCATGGTGTCCGAGCACGCGCTGATTGAGGATTGCGGTGAAGCGCCTGGCGTCTGCGCGCTCAGGTCATGGGCGATGCTTGATACCAGGTGGGATGAAACGGCGAAACCCCCGTCGCCGGATGATGCCTGGGATTGGATCAATGGACAGAAGGAAGGGAGCGCCGGATATCTGGCCGGCCGCACCGTTATCGGCCGTCCGGCCCTTCTCGGCGAATAAGCGGGCCGATCCGTCGGCGCGGCAAGCGCGCGGGCGGTTGCCGACGCTGCGTCGATGCAAACCAATGAGCAGTGATATGGGAAACAGCGGAACAGACTGCCGGGCGGCCGCGGCGGCGTTGCTCATGGCGGTGGCGGCGGCCACCGTTGCGCGCGGGAGCGAACTGCGGGTGACGAATGCGCGGATCGAAGCACGGGACGAGAAGACGGCCGTTGTGGTGTTCGATATCGAATGGTCGAACTCGTGGCGTTACAAGGATGTGAACCACGACGCGGCGTGGGTGTTCTTCAAGGCGCGGCCCGAAAGCGGCGGGGAGTGGCGGCACGTGAAGTTGGCGCGGTCGGGCGTCAATCCGGAGGGGTGCGACACCGGCGATGGCACGCCTGTGGAGATCTTTGTGCCGGAAGATTGCGCGGGGTTGTTTGTGCGCCGGCTCTTTGACGGAGCCGGGGCGATATCGGTTCGGAACGTTCAGGCGTTGTGCGATCTGGCGGCGAGCGGTTTGGAGAAGGGCGGCAAGGTTCGGGAGCGGGCGTTCGGAGTGGAGATGGTGTACGTGCCCGACGGCGCGTTCTGGGCCGGCAACGCGGGGGGCGTGATCGGGGACAGTTTCCGTGACGCGCGGGACGAGAACGCGGCGGCGCGGATTGATTCTTCCGACGGGCGGGACCTCTATTGGGGGCCCAAGGCCGGGAACAAGGTGTCGTTGCCGGCGGCGTATCCGAACGGTTTTGCGGCCTTCTACTGCATGAAGTATGAACTGACGCAGGGCTTTTACGGCGATTTTCTCAACACGCTGAACCGCGCCCAGCAGGAGGCGTTGGCGCCGCCCGGGCATACCGTGATCCGCCGTTCGGAGATCGTTGCGGCGGCGCCGGAGCCCATTGAGTTCGGGTGCGACGGCAACAACAACAAGTTGTTCGACGAGTCTGACGACGGACGGTCCACCCCGATGCAGGGAAGCACGCGGGCGGCTTCACTGGCGGTGGCGGCCTGGTCGGGTTTGCGGCCGATGACCGAGTTGGAGTATGAGAAGGCGTGTCGGGGTTTTGCGGCGCCTGTGGCGGGTGAGTTCGCGTGGGGCAGCACGACGATTCCGGCCCAGAACGCCTATCTTGTCACGACGAACAGCACGCGTGAGTCGTCGGGGTTATCGTACTGGGGGATTGCGAATCTTTCCGGTCCGAGTCGCGGGGAGTTGGTGATGTCTGCGGCAAACGGGTCGCCGTCCCTCTTCACCGGTCGGCACGGCGACGGCGCGTTGGGGGCCAACGGCGCGGCGAACGTGGTCGGTTGGCCTGATGCGACCAAGGCGAACATGAACGCTGGTGGTGTGCGCGGCGGTTCCGCGTGGAATGGACAGCCGCGATGGCGGGTGGCTGATCGGGGCGAGGCGGCCAATCCGAATGCGCCCGCGGAGTTACGCGGAGTACGCTCGGCGCCCGCCGGGTTGGGCGGGAAAGGAACGCCGCCCCCCGAGATTTTCCGCGGCGAGCCGGCGCAACCCGGAACACCGCCGTTTCATGCGTTGAACGGTCTGCGGAGACATGGCGAGCGTCTTGCGCCGTTTTCGGTCCGGTGGCTCACGGTGGCGGTCGGTCGTGATTTTCGTCGGGTGTATCCACATCCCATTCTGCCCGATAGGGTCGTTGTAGTTGCCAGGGGCGGTCTGTTTCTTTCGGAGGACTGCGCTCGGACGTGGCGGACGCTGGATAAGGGCGGCGCGACGCTGGGGGATGTGTTGGATCTGGCATTCAGCCCGGCGGTGCCGAACGAGTTTGCGGTGGCGACGTCCGAAAGGGGCGTGTGGCTGACATCGGATGCCGGGCGGAGCTTTCGCCGGATCGGGTCCAGGTCGCAGGGAATGGCGGCTGACCGCGCCGTGTGCGTGGTGTACGACATTGACAATCCGCGATTCGACAGTCTGCTTGTCGGTCACGGCGAGGGCGGGGCCGGGATGTCGCGCACGTACGACGGGGGGCGGACCTGGCAGGTGT
>DATKXP010000348.1:0-2617 GCA_035529015.1 Phycisphaerae bacterium
CGATGTGCTTCCCGAGGTCAGGGTCCAAGACGCGATCCAAGCCGCCGTGCCGATGGTCGCCAGGCCGGCCAAGGGCGGCCGAGCGGCCGGCGGCGCCGTGTTCTTCCTCCATGGCGGCGGCGCCGTGGCTGCGCCCAGCGCCGCGCCGGCGCCCAGCGACGGGCGGATACTCTCCGCACTCAGGCGACCGGTCACGAGTTCCGGCGCAGGGCCGGTCCCGGCAACGGTTTCCAGGGGGAAGATCGGGTCAGCCAACATCGGCGCTTACTTCTTCGCCGACACGGTAGCGGAACTCCCCGCCGGCTATCGCGGAGCGAACAACCTGTGGATGCAGGCCATGCAGGAAGAGGCCGCTCAACTGGCCCAGGCCGTGGAAGCGCGGCCCTCCGTCGCCGTCGAGCCGGGTAATGAAGCCGCGCTCCTGGCCGAACGCGCTGGCTTGATGGACGATTATCTCCGGGCGACCGCCCTCGCCCAAATGAACTACGGCGCCGGCGACACAAGCGCCATGGAGGCTCGGCTGGAAGAAATCAGCAAGGGACTCGTCGGACTCTGGACGAAGACGGTCCCCGCGCTCGGCAAGAGGCTCGACCTCGTCCTCCGCGACGTCTCGATGAAGGAGGCGCTCGACCGCGTGGCTTCGGCCGCGGGCCTCGCGATTTCGCTCGTCCCCGGCAGCCTCGAAGATGCTGCCGCCGTCACCAACCAAAAGGAACTCCGCGTCGTGTACCTCGACCTGCGCGGCGTGACGGCCGATGAGGCGCTCGATTGGCTGCTCGTGCCCGAGCGGCTCTCGTGGTGGCTGGCCCAGGGCGACCCTTCGACAGGCTCAGGGTCGCCCCGAGCAGAGTCGAGGGGCGAGGTGCGCGTCGCGTCGGCGCGGCGCGGGCCGACGGCGGCGCCGTGGGTCTATGACGTCTCGCTCCTCGTCATGCCCGACAAGGCGGACATCGAGAAGATTGAAGACTATCAGAAGCGGGTCAAACTCGTGAAGGACTCGGCCGATGGGTTCCTCGCGGCGGTCTCGCAGTCGCTCGGCCTGGAGCGCAAAACAGGCAAGGCGCTCCGCAAGGTCGGGGAGAACCTGCCGCAAGGATCGGTCGCATGGTACGGGCCGGGGCAACTGCTCATCTTCTCTGGCGCCACCACCCACGAGGCGGCCGCCAAACTCTTCGCAGGTCTAGCGAATCCAAAGGCGACGCTCGAAGGTGACTTGGCGACGCTCCACAAGACGACGAGCGCCCGGGCCGAGGCTCGCAAAGACGCCGCGGCCAAGGCGCTTGACACTGCGGAACGGTCCCGCACCGCACAGGCCCTTGCCGAGTATGGTTGGCGCCTGCTCGCTTCGGCGGCCGGGGGCAAGACCGACGACGAGGCCCTCGCGAACCTGGAAGTCGCCTGGAAGAGCCCCGCAACGCTCGAACTGCTCAAGGACCGGTCGCGCATCCTCCCCATCCGTTCGGCGTGGGCGTTCAACACGGCCCGCGCGCTCGCGGGAAAGGCGCTCGGGGCGGGCGACGTTCCCCAGGCGGTCCGCGACGCGATGAATGAGAGCGCGAAGGCGGCCCTGGCGGACCTCGAAAAGTCGCCGGACGATCCGGCCGCTTACTTCGCGGTCCTCTACGCAGCCCTCGGCGTCCGCGACCCGTCAAGCGAGTTCCTGGCGAAGGCCCGGCCGCTCCTTACAGGGGGCAAGGCCGACTCGCCCCTCGCCGACGTCCGCACCGTCGCCAAGGCGCTCCTCGCCGAGCCGAAGGACGTGGATGCCAAGGCCCTCGCGGAGGTCGTGACGAAGGGTGTCCAGGGCGACGACCTGGTCGTGCTCACGGCCCTGGCGTGCCGGCGGGCGGGCGGCGAGGCGTGGACGGCCTTCCGCGCCGAGTCGCAATCGCTCCTGGGGAACCAGCCGCTCTCCGGCGCCGTGGTGGTTCTGGTGAACCGCCTGTCGGGGCCGAACGTGAAACTCGTCTCGGCGGAGTGAGGCCGACGCGACCGGCGCATAAAAAGCCCAGTCCCGGCATGCCGGGGCTGGGCTTCTGTTTGGCGCGACGCGCCGGCCGCCGATCATTTTGCCGACGGCGGTGCGAGCGGCGGAGCCTTGCGCTTGAAGACCTCGTTCCAGACCACGCGCGCCGTTGCCTGCATCAGCACGAAAAGCGTCACGATAGCGACAATGACGATCGACAGGCCCGTCCAACCTTTCCAGAAGAACGCATAACTGAATCCGATAAGGTACACCAGTTGGGCGAGGCCGACGTAGGCTACGGCAAACCGGACGCCGGCCACGAGACGCATGTAACTGACGACCAGCAGGACGCTCACCGCCGCCGAAATCCAGAAGGCCAGGTGGATGTCCACCTTGTCCACCAGGTACGCCAGGAGGATGTGGAACGCGAAGAACGCGGCCGAAATGAACAGGTAGTGCATCGGATGGAGCGGCACGCGCTTCAGAAGCATCGTCGTAAAGAGAACCGTAAAGAAGAAAAGGAGGCCGACGGGCGCGTAAAAAGCCATCCGTCCGGCGATGGGGCCGGGGTCCTCGCGCCCCGGCATTTCGATGCCGAATTGCTGGCGCGTCCGCGCGTCGCCCACCTGCCAGACGGCCTTCATCCCGCCG
>DATKXP010000349.1:0-2665 GCA_035529015.1 Phycisphaerae bacterium
TCGATGGTGCCGTACAGGGAGCCGAAAGGCACATGGAGAGGATGTGGAACATGTTTGACCGAGTCGTAGCTGTTCTGGTCGTGGCGGTGCTCCTGCTGTTCAGCGCTCGCGTCGCGCTGGCATGCGAGGAGTGCCGGTGCGACAGCCACGTGCAGCTGGAGTGCGTGGCCGAGGAGGCGCAAGCCGACCTCGAGATCCCCAGCGCCGGCCCCGAAGCGTGGGTCGGTGACGCGAGTGCGAAATTGATAGCCACCAGCGACACGAGCCACCAGGCCGACGGTGCTACCGGGGTCACATTGAGTCGCAACGACCACCGAAGACACGCCGACGGCACGGCACTCTACACGGATCGGCGGCACGGAGTCGGCGTGAGAGCCGGGGCCTGACAAGGCCCTGCCCGCGGAGGGGAAACCCGGCCGCACGAATCTCACCCAAGCGCGAAGAGGAAGAACCCCCGGCTACGGTCGGGGGTTTTTCGTTGGAGAATGGGCTTGACATCCGTGGTTCGGCTTGTATGAGTACCATCAGACGAGAGCCTGCGCGGTAAGGCGCCAGACGCCCCCGGGCCGAATGGCGGCGCACGCTCTCGTCGAGGAATCTCACCGATCCGGCAGTGTGCTGGACGGTTCCCGGGTGCCGGTGCACTCGGTAGTAACAGGGTGATGCGACACCCGCAGTCACGGCAGCCCCGGTGGTGTGGGAGGCCCAACGCTCCGTCCATGCCTGCGGGGCTGTCTGGGATCGCACCTCCTGCCCCACCTGGGCAGCCGTGTGGAGAGCAAGGCATATGAGCCGCGAAAGATTCATCAGCCCCCAGACCTGGACGTCCGAGCAATTCTGCTCAGTCTCATTCCTCGCTGACCTCATGTTCATCGGTATCATCTCCACCGCAGACGACCACGGCCGGCGCCGCGGATCTCTGTACAGCATCATGGCAGACGTGTTCCCGACCCGCGGACTGACGCTCGACCAGATCAAGGGCGCGCGCGACGAACTCCAGAGGGCAAAGCTCATCCAGGTGTACGCCGACGAGTCTGGGCGAGAGCTAGTATCGATCCCCGGGGAGTCGTGGAAACGCTACCAGAAGCCTCGCTACGTGTCGGAATCGAAGTATCCTGCGTTTCCCGGTGCGTACGAGGTCCGTACAGACTCCGTACAGACTGGTACGGAGCCTGAACAGACATGTGCGGAATCCGTACAAATCTGCTGTAGTGGTGTGGTGGGGTGTGGTGGGGTGGGGGGGGGTGTACAACCCCCCTCCCCGCCGTCTCCGTTGACGTTAGACGTTTCTGTTGCCGATACTGGACTTACAGCATCCGGCAACGGCAAACAGCGCACGGAACGGCCTACGGCGGGGAAGGCGCATACCGCGCCCCAACAACCAACGGCAACGGCACCGGCAACACCGAACGGCAACGACCACTCGGAACGAAAACTGCCGCGGTACGACGGCGACCCGGGCGACCCGCGTCCATGGGTCGAGGTCACGTCGGATACGCGGAAGCGGTTCTCGGTCTGGGCAGCGCGGGACGGCGGGAAGTTCCGGATGGTGGCGCAGCTGCAACGCATGATGCGGCAAGCAGACGCCGACGATCCGGTGCGGCTCCTGGCTCACGTGCTCGAGGTCGACGCGATGGAGGCGGCAGAGAGCGCGATGGCTGTGCTCTACGAGCGGCTACGGCCGCGGAAGGAGGGCGAGGGCTGGCTGATACCGGCCGAGGAACGCATGGCCGAGGCGAAGGCGCTGGTGACCCGGGATGCCGAGAAGCGCGGTGGGCACCCGCAACTCGCGGCGGCGATCGTGCAGGCGGCGATCGAGGGCTCGAAGCGCGAGGATCCACCGGACGACGACCCGGGCCCGGGCCGTGGCGGTGGCGGTGGCGGGCTGAAGTCGCCGGCGGCGAAGCTGCAGGAGAAGCTCGAGGCGAAGCGGGCCCGGGATGCGCCGGCAAAGCCGACCAGCGAGGACCTATCCGCTTCCGTGGTGACGGGCGCCGTGGAGGCTACGACAGGCGAGAACCGGCTGCAGCCACAAGAACCGCCCGAGCCGATTGTGACGCGCGCGCAGCGCCGGCGAGCCAGACGTCGTACGGCGGAGGACGCCGACCTCGCCGAGGTTCCTGCGCCAATAGCCGCGCTCTTCGAGGGCCTCACGGCGGGCTGGTCGGGCCCGAACGACACGAACCACGCCGCCGAGAAGCGGGTCGTACATACCCTGCTCGCGGGCAACGCCATTCGTGCACTGGCATACGCCGACATGGTCAACCGGACCGCGATCGTCCGCGGCGAGGATCCGTGGATCGTGATGGCCGGCATGTGCCGAGATTTACCCGAGGAGGCACTTCCCAGCCGCGAGAGGGCCATACGGCTGATCCGCGATGCGCCCAGATGCACGGGCGACACGAGCTAGGCGCGTGGTATGATGCCTGAGAGGTGACCGCGTGGCGGAGTTCGAAGAACACGAGGATGGCGATGAAAACGGGGATGGCTGGATGTCTGATCCTGAGCCTGATGCTGGCGATGTCGATGACGGCGTCCAGTACGTCACAGCCGAGCGCAGCCCGATCGAGCATCCGACGCCCACCGAACTCAAGCACGTGCAGTTCGATAAGGCCCTGGACGAGCCGCGCCCCGGCCACGTGCCGTGGGGCCTCACCATGCGGCA
>DATKXP010000350.1:0-4748 GCA_035529015.1 Phycisphaerae bacterium
TTCCACCGCATCTTCCCGGAGGCGGCGTCGATCGCGGCGACCCACTTGCGCACCGGCTCGGGCGAATCGCCTTTCTTGGTGCCGAACGTGTGCGGCCCCTTGTTGATCGCGACGATGAGCGTGCCGCCCGTGCAGAGGATCTCGTCGGTGAACGGCGTGCCCTCAAAGGTCCGCAGGACCTTGCCGGTGGCGGCGTCGAGTTCGGTCAGGGGCGCGTTGAAGCCGAGCGTGGCGTAGACGCGGTCGCCGGCGGCGACGAGGCGCCGCGGCATGTGCGTGGGGATGGTGAAGCGGCAGGTAAACTCCGGGCTCCAGGTTCGCCAGCCCCACTCGGGCATCGGCACGCGCCACAGGTCCAGGCCGTTGAAGGCGTCGCGCGCCACCAGCGCCCACTTGTCCGGGGCCGACCCCGACATGCTCGCGGGGGCCTCGTCCACGATGCAGAACAGCCTGCCGTTGGCGGACACGATGGCCGTCACGCTGGGGACGCTGTCGTGCGACCGCGACCAGAGGGGCGCGGCGATCCACTGGAGGCGTCGCGGCGGGCCGGCCGCCGCGTCCTGGGCCACGGCGTTGCCGTCGGGCCCGTGCAGCCAGTGCGTCCACTCGTCGATGTCGGCCGGCCGGGGCTTGACGGTCTTGACCCAGCCGCCTTCGCCAAGGCTTCCGTCTCCGCCGGGGCTACGCCGGACAGGACGGCGGCCAGGTGCCCCGTCGCGCTTGACATACGCCACGCCGTGGGGGACGAGCACCCGCATCACTTCGTCCATGCCGACGCCGCCCAGGCGCTCGGCCACCACCAGGTTGACCATGTTCGGGGCGTACGGCAGCCGGTTGGCCGTGAGCCGGTCGATCCAGACCCGCGCCGAGAGCCCCGCCTTTCGGACGAGCGCCCGCGCCGCCGCAACGTTCTCGGCCTCGGTATCGAAACCGTGGACGAGGTAGCGGTCACCCGCGTGCAGGGCGGCGGTCAGTTTGCCGTCGCCGCAGCCGACGTGGACGACCAGGCCGCCCTTGACGCCCGAGGCGGCCAGGATCTTCCCGGCGTCCGTCTCCCGGGCCTCAGCGGGCGCCGACAGCGCAAGGACACACGCAACGAGGGTCGCGACCGTTCGGCCGGCCTGCCTCTTGTCATGCCGCACCGTTTGTCTCCACAGAACGCTTGGGACCGGGCGCTCTCGCGGACGGTCTCCCGACAGCGGTCCACGGTTGACCGTGCAACCGGTTCGCGCGGTGGGCAATCCTGCCCACCGCGTCCCAGCCTCCCCCTCGGCGCGGCGGGCAAGACTGCCAGCCGCGCGATCGGTACACCCAAGCGCGACCTGCGTCAGCGCAGGTCAGAGGTCCACCTTGATGCGCTTCGTGTCATCGGGGCTGAGGGCCTGGATACCCGTGAGCGTCTTCCACTTCGCGGTTCCCTGCTCGCCCACCTTCACGGTGTACGTCCCCTTCTTGAACACCTTCGGTCGGTACGTGCTGCCGCGGATGCGCAGGGTGTAGACGATCTGGCCGTCGGCCTCGTCGATGACCTGGACGACGGGGTCCGCCATGCCGGCCACTTCGATGGTGGGCAGATACGCGACGGCCTTGCGGCCGTAGTTGTCCTCGTGGTCGAAGGTGACCGGCCACCCGGCGTACTGTTGGGTCTTCGGGTCGGTGACGTCGGCGTTCCTGGGCCAGCATTCGAGGGTGACGTTGCGGGTCTTGCAGTTGAACCTGGCGACGCCGAAGCCTGCGGCCCGTGTCGTCAGTCTATCGTGGTTCTCTTCGGGCGTGGGGTTGGCGCAGGCCACCATGGTGATCTTGTTGCCGAAGCCGTCGAGGAACTCGCCGCAGTGTTCGGGCATGCCGGGCGCGCGGTTCTTCCCCGGCTCAAGCGGCGCCCACCACCGCAGGTACAGGTTGGCGATCGAAGGGACGCAGAGCGAGTACCCGGCGTCGTTCCAATCGTCGATGCCGTGGTGGACGACCGTTCCCAGGTGCTGGTCGCCGCAGAGCATGGTGGCGAAGCCGCGCCGGATTTCATGGAGTGCCTTGCAGCGTCCGGTCTGCGGCCAGCCGTTGGAGTCCATGTCGGCGTGCAGGCGGTTCGTCTTGCTGCCGTGAATGGTGGCGGCGCCCGCGAAGACGGTCTGCGAGAGGACGGCCTTCATGTCGGCGCCGTGCCAGTCGGCGGCCCACTCGCCGAGGAACTTGAGTTGCCGCTCGCCCAGCAACTCGGCACCCGGCACGTCCACCGTCTTGGGATCGTAGTTCGGGTCGCGGACGTGGTCGGGCCGCGGGCCCATCTTCGGCACCAGGCCCGAGGGTCCCGACTTGAACTTTCGGTCCTCGATGACGGCGAAACTGACCCGCCCCAGCGTCATGGCCGTGTAGTAGACGCCGATGCCGCGCAGGATCGGCGTCGGATCGTACGGGTCGGGCAGGTGGCTGGTCTGGGCCCGCTCGACCTCCTGGACGTATTCGACGGGTTTGAAGTACCCGCCGTCGTGCCCGGCGCCGGTGTTCGACTTCTTGCCGCCGGCGCCCCACAGGTTGGCATGCCCCACGTCGTGGTCGTCGGGAATGGTGATGGTGGGGATGTTGCGGATGATCTCGCCGAAGTCGCGTCCGAACTTCAGCCAGTAGGCGTAGTGCCTGTTGTGGTCGTAGACCTGGTCGCCGGAGAAGAACAGCAGGTCGGGCTTGATGCGCTTGATGTTCTCGACGATGTCGTTCTTCGGGATGTCGCCGCCGTGACCCGGATAGATGGAGTTGCCCGTGAAGACGGCCACCGTGATGGTCTCTTTGGCGACGGGGTCCTTGAGGACGGTGCCGGTGTAGAAGGCCGTCTTGCCGTGTGCCACGCGGTACGCGATGTCGCGCGACGAATCCCAGTTCTCGACGCGGAAGGTGGCGGTCCATCCCTGCTCGATGACCTTGGCCTCGGCCACCTGCTTCCACGTGCCGCCCTCTTTGATTTCGAGGCGGACCGTCCGCGGGTCCGTCTCGACGAGCGGGTAGAGTTGGGCGGTGAGTTTCAGGATGTTGTTGTGGACCGTGTAGAGGGCGAAACAGATGACCTGGTCGCGTGAGACCTCGGGCACCTCCAGGAGCGAGCCCGCCTGCTTGGCCTTGGCCTTCGCCTTCGCCTGGCCGCCGAAGGCGCCGGTCGCCAGGCACGGCACGAGCGCGAGCAGGACGGCACACCGGATAAGGATGTTGCCGCTTCTCATCTTTCATTCTCCTTTTTCACGGTTCGGATTCGGGTTCCTCTCGGCTTCCGCGCGGCGGCCTTCCCAGGCCGCCGCGGTGTCGTTGCCGAGGGAGGGGGCGAGGCATGCCTCGCCCCTACCACGTTCCATGCCTCGCCCCCGCGACCACAGGCTGACCCCACTCCGGCGCGGTGGGTCGGGCCTGCCCACCGTAGTCCCGGCCTGTGCCGGGACGAAGGCGGGAGACCCACCGCGCCAAACTTATGCCGGACCGCTTAGCCTGTGGGCGCGTCAAAGGCGTCTACTTGCCGAGGAAGTTGTCGTTGATGGCCTGGTCGGAATGCCGGACGGCGTCGTTGGTGTGAACGTTGGCCACCTCGGTGATGATCGCCCCTTCCGGGCCGGCGAACTGCCAGTGCCGGGCGCCCACGCGGTTCAGCGGGGCGAAATCGCCCGGACCGCACACCGTGGCGTGGGCCGTCGTGGCCTCACCGTTCATGTGGCACTTCGGGATGACGACCTCTTTGCTCAGGTTGGGCTCGCCCTCGCCGACCACGTGGGAGAGGCCGTGCCGGATGAGCCAGCCCTCGAGTTTCGCCGGGTTCGTCTCGCCCTTCAGGTGCCAGTGTTCCGGCAGCATCTGGTTGGGCAGAAGGTAGACGTCCATGAGCATGTAC
Source organism: Phycisphaerae bacterium (assembly GCA_035529015.1). Lineage (GTDB taxonomy): Bacteria > Planctomycetota > Phycisphaerae > FEN-1346 > FEN-1346 > JAUVZF01. Next base: position 3,872 of record DATKXP010000350.1, read on the forward strand.
CGGTCCGTCTCGTTGTTCACCCACATGCGGGCACCGAGGCCGAGTTTGGCGAACTGCCCGGTCCCGTAGTCCGAGACCCAGATCTCCTCCCGCATGTTCTTGTAGACCGGGTAGCCGTGGTACTTCATCACGGCGATGTAGGCGTCCTTGGCCTTCTCCTCGTTGAATTTGCCGTCCGGACCGTAGAACGACGCGTTGTCGAACCCGATCGACGGTTTCTGCTCGCACCCCGACGCCAGGAGCGCACCAACCAGGCACACCACCACAAGCGCTTCACGACCTCTCATCGCGTGTCTCCTTCCTCCGTTGAGGTTTGCAGAGTCTCTCCTCGCGCATCGTACGTGTCGGCAGCGCATGCAGCGCCGCCGTCGGTCGGAGAGTATATACCCGCCGGCCTCCCTTTGCCAGGGACGTTTGACGCAGTTGTCGTAACCCAGTAGTAATGTCCGGTCCGGACCCATTAGAACTGTCCGCTTCCTTGGGGAAGGAGAAGCGGATGGAGGAGGAACGGATCGCGATGAGTCAGCGGGAGCGGGATCGGCTGAAGGTGATGGCGCCGGTGTTGGTGGGCCGACGGGCGATGACCGAGGCGGCACGCCTGCTCGGGCTGAGCGTGCGGCAGGTCCGTCGCCTTCGGCGACGGCTGGAGGCGGAGGGGGATGCCGGGGTGGTTCATCGCCTGCGAGGGCGGCCATCGAACCGCCGCCACACGGAGGCGTTCCGGCATCAGGTCGTGGAGGCGTGCCGCGGGATATTGGCGACGCTGGGTCCGACGATGGCCGCCGAGAAGCTGGCCGAGAGGGGCCTGGAGGTGCCCACGGAGACCTTGCGACGCTGGGGTCTCCAGGAAGGCTTCTGGACGCCGTCGCGTCGTCGT
>DATKXP010000351.1:0-3723 GCA_035529015.1 Phycisphaerae bacterium
CGAGAACATGATCACGGGTGCCCTGCGCAAACTGTTCGCCCTCTCGGAAGCGTACCCCGACCTGAAGGCGAATCAGAATTTCCTGGCCCTTCAGGAAGAACTCGCCTCGACCGAGAACAAGGTCGGCTTCGCCCGCCAGTACTACAACGACGCCGTCCAGACGTTCAACACGCGGCAGCAGATGTTCCCCGCGAACATGGTCGCCCGGATGCTGGGCTTCGAGCCGAGCGACTTCTTCGAACTCGAAGAACCCCAGATGCGCGAAGCGCCGAAGGTCGAGTTCTAGGCCGGGGACGGCGGATGCAGACAAAACGCATCAAGCGGCCGATCCTGATTAGCACCGTGACGTTCCTGATTATGGCGACCATTACGGGCACGACCGCGCTGCTGGTTCGCGAACGGGCCGCCTATCCACCGGCGACGGCACTGCTGATAGCGGTAGGCTTATCGGCGGCCATCGCAGTGCTCGCGACAGGCTTCGGTCTTTATTTACTGTCGGAGCAGCATCGCTGGGCGAGACGCGCCTGGTGGGTTACGTGTCTGTTTTCCGGAGCCGTCATGTTCGGATTGTTTCTTTGGTTGCAGTTCTTTGCATCGCTGACAGACATTTCATTCTGGCCGCATCTAGAGTTGGGTCTCACGCTGGTCAAGGTGGCGGTGATCTCCCTGTTGGGGCTCATGACGTATATGGCTATCCGCGGTTGGGTTGAGTTCTATCGGTGGCCGTAAGAGCAACACCGCAGCACGCCGACGCCCACGGCCTTCTGCCGCGGAGGGATGCGAGGCCATGCCCATGACACCTCGTGAGCGCTGGCTCGCCCTCCTTCAGGGCGAGAGGCCCGACCGCATCCCCACCGATTACTGGGCCACGCCCGAGGTCACCGAGCGGCTGCTTGCGGACCTGGGGTGCGCCGACCGCGATGAACTCTACGAGCATCTGCACATCGACGGCATCGATGCCGTCCACGCGCCGCTCGCCGTCCGCCACCACCCCGACGACCCCGAGGCCGACATCTGGGGCGTCCGCAGCCAAAGGGTCGATTACGGCGGCGGCACGTACGACGAAGTGGCCAGCCATCCGCTCTCACGTGCGAAGACCGCCGACGACATCCACGCCTTCACGTGGCCCGACCCCGACGCCCACGACTTCGACGCCTTCCGCGAGCAGATCGCCGACCTTTCGGGCGAGCGGATCGTCCGCTGCGGCAGTTTCGAGCCGTTCCTCCTGTATTGCCGCATGCGCGGCATGGAACAGGCGTACGTGGACCTGGTGGCCGAGCCCGACATCGCCGACGCCATCCTCGGGCACATCTTCGACTACTATTTCCACGTGAACCAGCGGATGTTCGAGATCGGCAAGGGCACGATCGACATCACCTACGTCGCCGAGGACCTGGGCAGCCAGACGGGCCTCTTGATGAGCCTCGATACCATCCGCCGCTTCCTGTTGCCGAACCAGGAACGGATGGCCGACCTGGCTCGCTCCTGTGGCATCCACATCTTCTACCACACCGACGGGGCGGCGCGCCAGGTCATCCCCGACCTTCTCGACGTCGTCGGCATCGAGATCCTCAACCCCATCCAGTGGCGGTGCCCGGGGATGGAACGCGAGGGGCTGGTCCGCGATTTCGGCGACCGGCTGGTCTTTCACGGCGCCGTCGATAACCAGCAGACGCTCGCGTTCGGCTCGCCGGACGACGTGCGGGAAGAGGTGCTCGACAACCTCCGCATCTTCGGCCCGGCCCGGTGGATCTGCGCCCCGTGCCACAACATCCAACCCGTCTCGCCGACCGACAACATCGTCGCCATGTACGAGACGATTCACCAGTACGGCAGCCTCGATGACTCGCAAACGTAGGCCTGGGCACAGCGCAGCGCCGCCCCGGCGATATGACCAGCCCGCGATGGCAATCGCGGGCCCAAAGGCGACCGGCCATGGCCCAATTCGAACAACTCGTCGCGGCCAACAAACGCAACAGCGTCCTGCTGGTCATCGCGTTCATCGTGTTTATCTGCGTCCTGGGCGGTGTCCTGGGATGGGCGATCTGGGGCGACTGGCGGGCGGCGGTTCCGAGCATCGTCATCGCGCTGGCGGTCTCGCTGGCGATGGCGCTCATCGGCTACTATTCCGGGCCGCAGGCGGTCTTGGCGCTCAGCGGCGCGCGGCCGCTCTCCAAGCAGGAAGACCCGCAACTCTACAACGTGGTGGAGGAACTCACGCTCGCCTCGGGCCTGCCGATGCCCAGACTCCACATGATCGAGACCCCCGCCATGAACGCCTTCGCCACCGGCCGCGACCCCCGGCACGCCCACGTCGCCGTGACGCGCGGCCTGCGCGAGAAACTCAGCCGCGACCAACTTCAGGGCGTTCTCGCCCACGAACTCTCGCACGTCAAGAACTTCGACATCCGGTTCATGACGCTCATGGCCGTCCTGGTCGGCACGGTGGTCATGCTCTCGCACATCGGGACGCGGGCCGTTTTCTACGGCGGCGGCCGGCGCCGAAGCAGCAAGGGCAGCGGCCCACTCATCCTGATCGTCATCGTCGTGGCCGTCGTCCTGGCGGTCGTGGCGCCGATCCTTGCGAAACTCATCCAACTGGCCGTCTCGCGCCAGCGCGAGTTCCTGGCCGATGCCGATGCCGCACGCATGACCCGTTACCCCGAAGGCCTGGCCGGCGCCCTGGAAGCGCTGGCCGCCGACACGACCGAAATGCCCCAGGCCAGCGGCGCCACGGCCCACCTCTTCATCAACGAACCGCGCATGGCCCGCGGCAAGCGCAGGAGCCACGGCAACGCGTGGTCCAGCCACCCGCCCATCGATGAACGCATCCGCCGCCTGCGGTCCATCGGCGGCGCGGAGGCGTAGCCACATGGCGCTCTTCGGCAGCCTCATTGCGGCGAACCGCGTGAAGAGCGGGTTGGTCGTCTCGCTTTTCGTTCTGCTGTACACCGTTCTGTTCTTCGGCGTCGTGTTTGGCTTGGCTCTCTTCCTGATCAGGGATCGGCCACCCGTCACGGGCAGGGAGATTCTCCTGGTGGCGCTCGCGTCCCACGCCGCGGCCGTCCTGCTCGTCCTTCTCGTTGCCGCAGGATCTACACGGCTCGTTCTATGGCACTGTGGCGCAGAGCCCGTTCCTCGCGCCGAGGCCCCGCAACTGCACAACGTGGTCGAAGAGGTTGCCGTGGCGGCCGGGATGTCTGTGCCACGCGTATGCCGCATCGACTCCTCGTCGGCCAACGCCCTGGCGGTGGGCTTGCCGCGCGGCAAAGAGGCGATCATCGTCACAAGGGGGCTGCTCGAACGTCTTGACCGCGATGAACTCCAGGCCGTGGTCGCGCACCAGATGGCCCGGCTCAAGAACGGCGACATCCAACTGATGACTATCGTGGCAGGACTGGCGGGGCTGGCCGCGATGCTCAGACGCAAGGCCCACGTGGCCGTCGTTGGTCTTATCCTGCTGGCGGTGCTGATAGGTTTGCTGAACGTGGTGGTGACGTTGATCATGGACCTTCGTGCCGACACGCTGGCAGACCTCCAGCGCAACCCGCGCATGCCGGAGGTATCCCGTTTGTGGCCGATGGCCGGCCTCCCCGTCTACCTGCTGATTGCGGGCGCCATGGCCGGCCGACTGATCCAGTTCGGCGTTTCTCGCGAGCGGCTGTTTCTGGCCGACGCCGAAGCGGCGCGCATGACGCGCTATCCTGAGGCTCTGGTCGGCGC
>DATKXP010000352.1:0-12657 GCA_035529015.1 Phycisphaerae bacterium
CGACCGCAACCGCGATGCGTTCCACGTCTTCATCTCCGACAACGACAGCAACGGGTCGATCCGGCAGTTCGAACTGTTCGACAACGGCGGCTCCATCGGCGGGCAACTGGTGCGCGCCTGGAACGTCGGCTCCCTGACCGAGGGCCTGGTCGTGGACGACGCCCACCGCGCCCTCTTCGTCGGCGAAGAGGACGTCGGCGTCTGGCGCTACGACGCCGACCCCGCCGCGCCCACCGGACCCGCCGACCGCCTGGCCATCGGACGGGCCGCCGGCGAAGTGAAAGCACACGACGTCGAGGGCCTGGCGCTGCTCCACGTCGGCGACCCGCGGGGCGAGGGCGGCTACCTCCTGGTCTCCGAGCAGGGCAACGACTCCTTCGCCATCCTCGAACGCTTCGACCACGACGGCGACGGCAACCGCTACGAGTATCTCGACCGGTTCAGCATCGTCTCGGGCAGCGGCATCGACGGCACGAGTGACACCGACGGCATCGAGGCCGTCAGCACGGCCCTCGGCGCCACGTTCCCGGACGGGCTCTTCATCGCCCAGGACGGCTTGAACGACCCCAGCGGGCAGAACTACAAACTCGTTTCCTGGGCCGACATCGTGGCGGCCGCCCCGTTCGGACCGGCCGCCGACCCCGGCTTCGACCCCCGCCGGGCCGACCCCGCCACCCTCGCCTGGACCGGCGCCGCCGGCACCACGTGGGACGTGGCCGAGACCGCCAACTGGTCGCAGGGCGGGTCGCCCCGCACCTTCTGGCAGGGCGACCACGTCGTCCTCGACGATACGGTCGCCGCCGCGCCGCTGATCGAAATCGCCGACACGGTCATTCCCGCCTCGGTCCTCGTCGATAGCGATACGGTCAACTTTGAGTTCACCGGGGCCGGATCGATAGCCGGCTCGTGCGGATTGACGAAAAACGGGGACGGCACGCTCACCATCGCGACGGTCAACACCTACACCGGCGAGACGCGGATCAACGCCGGGGCGGTCATCGCCACAGCCGAGGGCGCCTTTGGCGCCGGCGTTGTCACACTCGGCGACGCCGAACTCTACTTCCTCGCCGACCAATACCTGGACACCCTCACCATCGGCGAAGGCGGCAAGGTCGTTGTGGCCGGTGCCTACACCATCGTGCTGAAGCACCTCGTGATGGACGGCGTGGACCTCGGCGCCGCGACCCTCACGCCCGAGCCCGCGACGCTCGCGCTCCTGGCCCTCGGCGGGCTGGCACTGCTGTCGCGCAGGTCGCACGCGTGCACGCCGCCGGCCGACCCTCAGCGCGAAGGATCCCCGTGACCTACCGGGCCGTCCTCTTTGACCTCGACGGAACGCTCCTCGACACGGTCGAGGACCTGACCGACGCCATGAACGCGGCGCTCGGGCAATTGGGCTGTCCCGCGCGGACGCTCACCGAGTGCAAACGCTTCGTCGGCGACGGCCTGCGGATGTTCGCCTCGCGGGCCCTGCCCGACGACCGCCGCGACGAGGCGACCCTGGAGCGATGCTGCGACGTCTTCCGCGACGCCTACGCCGCGTGCTGGAACGTCAAGACGCGGGCCTATGATGGCATCAGCGACCTGCTCGACGCCCTCACCGAGCGCGGCCTCGCGCTCACGGTCCTCTCGAACAAGCCCGACGAGTTCACCCGGATGATGGTCCGCGCGATGCTGGCCGACTGGCGATTCGCCGCGGTGCGCGGCGTGCGACCCGACGGCGTGCGGAAACCCGACCCCGCCGGGGCGCTGGAGATCGCCGAAGGGCTCGGCATCGCCCCTGCGGCCTTCCTCTACCTCGGCGACACCGACACCGACATGCAAACCGCCCGCGCCGCCCGCATGTTCCCCGTCGGCGCCACCTGGGGTTTCCGTCCCCCCTCCGAACTCACCGCCCACGGCGCCGGTACCCTCATCGACCATCCGCTGGACCTGCTGGACCTGCTGTGACCGAGTGGCTTGGTTGTGGATTGACCCCGGGCCGGGGTAGGTTGGACTGCCTGTCACAGGCTGCTAATCCAGCAGGAACGCCTTTATCCTGGCCATTAGCCACCCAGGCCTTCGTGTCTGACACTCCCACACGACGAGCACGCCCCAACCCATACGTCTCAGCGCCCGCCGGTTCTTGGCACCGAACTCGCGACGAGCGTTAGAAGACCGAGAGCTACTGAGCCCAGTATTAGTAATGTCCTATGAGGCTTGACAACCGAAGGTGGCAAAAGGCCCGATTTCCTGCCAATTCGGCAGTCTTCCGGCCTTCCGCGATTTGCGCTCGGGAGGACATTAGTTTTGCTGGGCTCAGTAAGCGCGCGCGGTTTGACCAGTGCACCCCCGGGCAAGACGGTGGGTGGGCGCCAGGGCTACTGACGCAAGGACAGTTGCAGGTCTGCAGGCACCAAGAGGTGCCCTCATTAGCGACCGTCCTCCTGGTCGCGCAAGGAAGGCGCACTGAGGCCGGCAGAAGCTTCTAGGGAGTAGATCGCTTTGGAGAGCAGAGCACATGCATTCCAGTGATGGTTCTGAAGTCCCTTGAGTTCCATGAACATCTTCGCACGCTGAAGGGCCACGGCAAGTTCTTCGACTCGGGCTCTGGCTGACATTCCTTTGTCCTTTGCGTTGTGCAGCCCGTGTGCAAGTTGTCCTGCGCACGCCCGCCACAAGGGGGCTGTGGCGCGCCTTGTTCAGTTGGCGTGGCCAACGCTCTTCGCATGGCGCCGCAGCAACTCCGGGTCCGGATGCCACCTGTCGGGGAGTCTTATAGCCTTGCCTTGGTACCGGAGCAGATACTGCATCACAGCCTCATTCTGGCGCACGTCTGTGCCAAGTCGGGTGATCCTTACCGTGTAGTCCTCGCACACGAGCAGGACTCCCGCGTCAAATGCGCGGTCGTGGAGGGAACACAGGCAGATACCATTGTGAGGATTCATTCTGTTGGCCGGGTCTTGTGCCCAACCGACGATGTGCGATGCCATCAAGAGGGAGCTAATCGGGATTCCACATACCGCGCACGCGTCGCGGTAGCCAGAGAGGACCATGGAACGAAAGAGGTGTTGATTCACGCGCACCTTGGTTACCGTCTGTCTGTCAGCGCCACTGATGTCTTCCCATTCGACCGCATCAACCATGCGTGGCGCCGACCCGCACAGGTTTGCCATTGCCAGTTCCGACTCGAAGCCTACCGTTTCCGGATCCTGGCGGAACTGCTCCCATAGGGCCCTCTCCACTTTGGAGATATTCGAGAGGCCACGAATCCCGCGGCTGCGAAGGGCAGGATCGAGTGAAGCCAGGTTGCAGCACTTCATGGCGAGCGAGCCGGGAGTACGCTCTAGCATGGAGGCGACGCGGATGATCTCAGCATTGTGCGCGTGTAGCTGGCCAAACGGAGTCCGGCAGTAGAGATTGAAGGCTATCAGGACCTCGTTCCGCGTCCAAGTTGTCCCGGCCATGGTCCCCCCCATGTGCGGCATGCGCAGGCCCGCGCCACCAGCCCAAGCATACCTCGCCGCCCCTCATGCCTCAAGAGCAATCAAGGCATTTCGCGGGTCCTTCGGGATCTCCCCGTCACTGCGTCACCCAGGCTTCAGGCCACAGGCTTCGGGCTTCAGGCCACAGGCCACAGATGACGGACTTCTGCCGTCTGCCTCTCTGTCCGTTGCTGTTGCCCAGAATCTCTCTGCGTTCTCGGCGTTCCAAACACCCCCTGAAATCACCTTCCCGCCCCCGCCGAAACGTGGTATCATGGCTGTTTGCAGAGCGTTGAGCCAATGGTGGTTCAATCGACAGCGAAAGGGAAACCCATGACCGAGGAACCACAAGAACCGCAGGTACCCGCCGAAGAGCCGGCCGCGCCGTGTGCCGAACCGGCCGCGCCGTGTGGAGAGCCGGCCGCACCGTGCGCAGAGCCTGCTGCTCCCGCCGAGGAGCCCGAGGCGCCGGCGGAGTAGCCGCAAGAGTGACGCGGATCACCCGGTGGTGCTGAACTCGGCGGCAAGCGTGCCGAGGGGTCGGGGGAGTTCTTCAGCAGGCGGTCGGAGGGTTGTCTGGGGACCGGTTGCACACCGCCTCGTGTAAGGGATGCGGTCTGCGCCGCCCGCTGCGGGCGGCGCGTGTGGCGTGAAGGAAGGCCGATGGCCAAGGCGAGAAATGACCCAATCTGCCGGTGAAGCGAAACCCAAAGCGACGACCGCCGGGGGCCGCACGAAGGTCGCCAAGGCGGCCGCGAAGGCTGCCCCGAGCCCCGCGCGCGGCGCCCGACGCAAAGCCGCCGGCGCCTACCGGGCCGATTCCATCCGGGTCATGAAAGGCCTGGAGGCCGTCCGGAAACGACCCGATATGTACATCGGCGACAGACACCAGCGGGGGCTGCATCACCTGGTGAACGAGGTCGTCGATAACGCCATCGACGAGGCGATGGCCGGGTTCTGCAGCAACATCCTCGTGACGGTCCACCCCGACGGCAGCCTGAGCGTCGAGGACGACGGCCGCGGGTTCCCCGTGGACCGGCACCCGACCGAGAAGAAGCCGGGCGTGGAGGTGGCGCTGACGATGCTGCACGCGGGCGGCAAGTTCGACCATCTCAACTACAAGGTCTCGGGCGGCCTGCACGGCGTGGGCGTCAGTTGCGTGAACGCCCTGTCGGAATGGCTGAACGTCGAGATCCGCCGCGACGGGTACGTGTGGCGGATGGCGTTTGGGCGCGGCAAGAAGACACAAAGCCTGAAGCGCGGCCACCGGGCGAAGGCGACCGGCACGATCGTCACGTTCAAGCCCGACCGCGAGATCTTCGAGGACCCCACGTTCAAGTTCGAGGTGCTCGAGAGCCGCATGCGGGAACTCGCGTACCTGAACGAGGGTCTGAGGATCCGACTGGTGGACGAACGCGACGACCGGGGGGCCGAGTTCCGGTTCAAGGACGGCATCCGGGCCTTCGCCAAACACCTGAACGAGGGCAAGAACGTCCTCTCGAACCGGGTCATCTACTTCCGCCGCGCCGACCCGGCCACCAACATCGAACTCGAAGTCGCGATCCAGTACACGGACGGGTATACCGAGAACATTCTGTGCTTCGCGAATAACATCAACACGATCGAGGGCGGCACGCACCTGTCCGCCTTCAAGGCCGCCGTCACCCGGACCCTGAACCACTACGCGCGAAAGCAGAACCTGTTGAAGGGCGGCTCGCCCCCCAGCGGCGACGATCTGCGCGAAGGCATGACCGCCGTCGTCAGCGTCCGCGTGCCCGATCCACAATTCGAAGGACAAACAAAAACAAAACTCTCGAATAGCGAGGTGGGCACATTTGTCGAGACCGTCACGAACGAGATGCTCGGCCAGTACCTGGAGGAGACGCCCGGCGCCGCCAAGAGCATTATCCAGAAGGCGGTCCAGGCGATGACCGCCCGCGAGGCCGCTCGCAAGGCCCGCGACCTCGTGCGGCGAAAGGGCGCTCTGGCGTCGGGGAACCTGCCGGGGAAACTGGCCGATTGCTCGGAGCGCGACCCGGCCGCCTCGGAGGTCTTCCTCGTCGAGGGCGACTCGGCCGGCGGCAGCGCCAAGCAGGGACGCGACCGCCGCACCCAGGCCATCCTGCCGCTGCGGGGCAAGATCCTGAACGTCGAGAAGGCGCGGATCGACAAGATGCTCGCCCACGAGGAGATCGCCACCATCATCTCGGCCCTCGGGACCGGCATCGGCACCGACGACTTCGACATCAGCCGCGCGAGATATCACAAAATCATTATCATGACGGACGCCGATGTCGACGGCAGCCACATCCGCACCCTCCTGCTCACCTTCTTCTACCGCCAGATGAAGGCCCTCATCGAGGCCGGGTACGTCTACGTGGCCCAGCCGCCGCTGTACCGCGTCCGCCGCAAGGGCAAGGAATACTACGTCTCGAGCGACCGCGACATGCGCGGCATGCTGCTGAAACTGGGCGTTGACGGTGCGGCCCTGCGCTTCAATCCCGATCCGAAGGCCCGCCGCAAGAAGGCGCACAAAGAGATCGCCGGGGCCAAACTCGAGGACCTTGCCGCCATCCTGGCCGACGTCGAGGACCTGATCCGCACCACCGAGCGTCGCGGCGTGCCGTGGCCCCTGCTCCTGGACGGACGCAGCAAGAAGGGCGACTTCCCCTCCTGGGCCGCGCGCATCAAGGGCGACCTGCGGCTGTTTCACTCCTCGGCCGCCGCCGCCAAGGCCATCGACGACGCCTACCCCAAACGCCGCCGCAAGAAGGCCGGGGGCGAAAAGGAACCGGCCGAGGAGCCGCCGCCCGAGGAAGAACGCCCCGAACCCGAAGAACTCCACGGCGCAAGGGAACTCAACAAACTCGTCAAGAAACTCGCGACGCGCGGCATCGACATCGCCGACTGGCACCTCGATCCCCGCCAGGAGGTGGGGGCCGAGAAGGCCTACACCAAGTTCTCCATCGTCGCCAACGGCGATGCGGTCGACGTGGCCGGCGTCGCCCAGATCCTGCCGAACCTCCGACGCCTCGGGCAGAAAGGCATGGACATCCAACGATTCAAGGGTCTCGGCGAGATGAACGCCGAGCAACTCTGGCAAACCACCATGGACCCCGCGCGGCGGACGCTCAAACAGGTCCTCATCGACGAGGTCGCCGAAGCCGAACACATCTTCAGCGTCCTCATGGGCTCCGCCGTCGAACCCCGCCGCGCCTTCATCGAACGCCACGCCCTCGAGGTGCGAAATCTGGACGTGTGACCGCCGCAGGTGGCACACCAGTGCGGAATGCGCAGTGAGCCTGGCGGCCGCAAGGTTCTCACCGCAGAGGACGCAGAGAGCGCGTGGGGCGGCGGAGCCAAATGCCCCGCAGGGGTGGTCAAAGCGCGGCTTCCGGTGCCGCCGAACGGAAAGGATTCCTGCCATGAAGGCCAGTCTCAACCGTCGTGGGTTTCTGAAGGCCGGGTCGGCTTGCGTTGCGGGTGCGGCCGTGGCGGGTCTCGGAGTTTCCCCCGTGCGGGCGGCGGGGAAGGTGGTGTGCAGCACGCCGGCGGCGGAGAAGATGGGTTGGCTCGTGGGGGCCCAGTTGTACACCTTCCGCCGGTTCGCGTTTTACGAGGCGCTCGAGATGATCGCGGCTCTGGGCCTTCGCCACGTCGAGCCGTGCTTTTTCCTGGGCCTCGACAAGGCCCGGCCGAAACTGAAGGTGAACGAGGACCTCTCGCCCGAGGTCCGGAAGGAACTGAAAGGCCGCCTCTCCGACCGCGGCATCGCCATGTCGGTCTTCTACGCGAATCTCGGCGCCGACAAGGACCGGGCACGCAAGATCTTCGAGTTCTCGCAGGAGATGGGCGCCGGCGCCATCGTGGCCGAGCCGTCGGCCCAGGCGCTCGATACAATCGAACCGCTCTGCGACGAGTTCCAGATCGACCTCGCCATCCACAACCACCCGCGAAAGGAGGGCTACGAGTACTGGAAGCCCGAGAACGTGATGGCGATCTGCAAAGGCCGCAGCAAACGCATCGGCACCTGCCCCGACACCGGCCACTGGACGCGGTCGGGCCTCGACCCGGTGGCGTGCCTCAAGACGTACGAGGGCCGCATCCGGAACGTGCACCTCAAGGACGCCCTCGAGAAGGGCAACACCAAGTCGCGCGACGTGCCGCTGGGCGAAGGCGCGGGGAACTACGCCGCCGTCCTCGCGGAACTGAAGCGCCAGGACTATCGCGGCGCCATGACGGTCGAATACGAGCACGACTCGCCCCAACTCGTCGATGACGTCCGCCGGTGCGCCGCCTTCGTCGAGAAGCAGGCGAAGCAGTTGGGGGCGTAACGGCCGCAGGCCTCAAGCCCCAGGCCCGTCAGCCGCAGGGCTCTGCCCCGCGCGCCGGGTACCACTGGCGGCTAGCCCGCCAGGTCGGGGCACATGCGTTCGATTGCGGCCACAAACGCTTCGGCCTTCTCGACCGCCAGGCGCGCGGTCTCGGCCGGCACCTGCGTCAGGCCGCCGTAGTCCCCCGTTTCCCGCACGTCCGTGAGGAAGTCGTAGTCGCGGCCGTGTTCCTCTGGGAGTTCGCCCGGCTGAACCAAGTCGCGGTGCAGCGCGGCGCGGATGGCAGAATGCCTGGTGAACGTCTGCTCCCGAAGGGCAAACAGTGCCGTCAGGGCGTGGAATGCGGCATAGTACGCCCGCGAAGCGGCCGAGTCCGGATCGGTCTCCACGAGTTGGCGGGCCGAGCCCAGAGCACGTCCGGCGCGATCCCATTCCGCCGCCGCGAAGGCTCTCATGCCGCGATGCCCTCCCGGTGGGCCTGTCGGTAGAGCGGGCAGTCGGCCGTCTCGTACTCCGTCGCCGACACGGGCTTGGCGCTGATGCGCCGCCCCAGTTCCAGGGCAAGCGGGTACAGGGCCTCAAGGTTCGCCTCCAGATCCCGCCCGTAGTTGACAGGGTCCGCCAGCAGCACCAGGAGGTCGATGTCGCTGTCCTCGTGGGCCTGGCCGCGCGCTTCGGACCCGTAGAGGACGACCCCCCGCAGCCGCTCGCCGTGCGCCGCTTCAAGCCGGCCCTTGATCTGAGTGAGGAGTTGCTTCGTGGTCATTATCCGTTGCCTCAAGCCGAGAAGACACCTCGTATGATATCGCGCCGTGCCGCAGGTGACCAAGGATAAACGCCGCCCTCACAATCCCGCTGGACACTCCCCGCGCGCCGTGGCAGAATGGGGCGGTTTCGCAAGGAGGATACGTTATGGCTGCCCCCGGCAGAGGCGTCTCGCGCCGCCGGTTCCTGAAGCGCGCCCTCGGCGCAGCGGGCGTCGTCGTCGCGGCACCGCAGGTGATCGCCTCGGATGCCCTGGGTGCGGGCGACCGTCCCGCCCCCAGCAACCGCCTCGCCATGGGGTGCGTCGGAATGGGCGGCCGCGGGACGAGCGACATGCGCGGGTTCCTCGGCTTCGACGAACTCCAGGTCGTCGGCGTCTGCGACGTCGTCGAACGCAAACGCTACGGCGCCAAACAACTCGTGGACGCCAAGTACGGCGACTCGGGGTGCGGGGCCTACAACGACTTCCGCGACGTCGTGACCCGGCCCGACGTGGACGTCGTGCTCATCGGGACGCCCGACCACTGGCACGCCCTCGTCGCCGTCGAGGCGATGAAGAACGGCAAAGACGTCTACTGCGAGAAGCCCGAGACGCTGACCGTCCGCGAAGGCCGCATCATGACCGAGACCGCCCGCCGCTACGGCCGCGTCTTCTCCGGCGGCAGCCAGCGCGTGTGGGGAGACTACAACTGGTTCCACCGCATGGTCCAGGGCGGCGCCATCGGCCAGCCCAAGGAGGCCTGGGTCAACGTCGGCGGCCCGTCGAGGGAGTGTCACCTGCCCGGCCAGCCGATGCCGGCGGGTCTCGACTGGGACCTCTGGCTCGGGCCGGCCCCGTGGGCGCCGTTCAACTCCGGCAGGCTGAACTTCCGGGCGTGGCGCGATTACTCCGGCGGCGGCATGACCGATTGGGGATGCCACGGGTTCGGCGGCGCCCTGTTCTGCCTCCAGTTGCACAAGACCGGGCCCGTCGAGATCATCCCGCCCGACGGCAAGGACGTCAAACACCTGACCTACGTCTTCGCGAACGGCATCCGTATCTATCACGGCGGCGGGTGGGGCGGCATCCTCTCGTTCCGCGGCACCGAAGGCGAGATCCCGCCGCGCGAAAAGGACAAGCGCCGGACGCCGCCCGACATCCACATCCCCAACTACAAGGGGCGCGGCGGCATCTTCGGCGACTTCCTGCACTGCGTCCGCACGCGCGAGCGCCCGTTCCGCGACATCGAGATCGCCCACCGCACCGCCACCCACGCGCACCTGGGCAACATCGCCTACTGGGTGAACCGGCCGTTCAAGTGGGACCCCGAGAAGGAAGAGGTCGTCGGCGACCCGGAAATCGCCCGCTTGCTCGACCGGCCCAAACGCTCGCCCTGGCGGCTGTAGAGCGGGCGCCGAGACGCGACCTCGGCACGACGCGAGCCGTTCGAGCCGCGACCTTCGGTCGCGGGTAGCCCGACCGGCCTGCACGCACCGACCGGCCAAAGGAAACGCGCCTATGCAATACGTGCTCTACATCGGTGCGCCGCTCCTGTTGGCGGGCATCCTCGTCATGCTGGTGGCGCTGTACGCTCGTCTGCGGCGCGGCGCGGCGCCCGTCGAGGCCGAACTCCGCCGGCGCATCGGCGAACTCGAGACCGAGACCGACGCGCTGCGCGGCGAACTCGACGGGGCGCGGCAGGCACGCGTCCAGGCCGAGACACGCCTCGAAGCCGAACGCGCCAACCTCGACGAGCAGCGACGCCTCCTCGACGAGGCCGAAACCAAACTCAAAGACGCCTTCAAGGCCCTCTCGGCCGAGGCCCTCAAGGACAGCCGCCGGCAGTTCCTCGGCGACGCCGGCGAGCGCCTGCAGCCCATCCAGGACCTCCTCAAGACCTACGAGGCGCGTCTCCGCGAGATCGAGAAGGCCCGGACCGACGCGTACGGCAGCCTGCGGCAGTACCTCGACGGATTGCGCGACGCCCAGGAAGGCCTCAAGACGCAAACGACGAAACTCGAGACGGCCCTGCGCGGGTCGACGCGCGTCCGTGGCGAATGGGGTCAACTGGCCCTGAGACGCGTGGTCGAACTGGCCGGCATGTCGAAGCACTGCGATTTCCAGGAACAGACCTCCACCACCGAGGACAGCCGCCAGATCCCCGACCTGACGGTGTACCTGCCGGGCGACCGCATCATCGTGGTCGATGCCAAGGCGCCCCTCGACGCGTACATGGAGGCGGTCGAGGCGGCGGACGACGCGTCGCGCAAAACGGCCATGGGGCGCCATGCCCAGGCCGTCCGCGGGCACGTGCGGACCCTCAGCCAGAAGGCCTACTGGAGCCAGTTCAAGAACACGCCCGAGTTCGTCGTCCTGTTCCTGCCGGGCGAGTCGTTCTTCAGCGCCGCCCTGGAGGCCGACACGTCGCTCATGGAGGACGCCTTCCGCAGCAACGTTGTCCTGGCCAGTCCCGTCAACCTCATCGCCCTCCTGAAGGCCGTGGCCCACGGGTGGCGGCAGCAGGAGATGGCCGAAAACGCCGAACGCATCGGCGAGACGGGGCGCGAACTGTTCGCGCGCGTGTGCAAGTTCTTCGAGCACTTCCGCAAGGTCGGCGACGCGATCGGCCGGGCATCGAAGGCGTTTGACGAGGCCGCCGGCTCGTACGTCAGCCGTGTTGAGCCGGCGGCGCGGCGTCTTAAAGAGCAAGCCGCGGCGACGAACGAGTTGCCCGAGATCGAGCCCACCGCTCACCCGACGCGCCTGTTGCCCGACAGCGGCGCCGACACCGACCCGGCCGACGCCAACCCGGCCGACACCGACCCGGCCGACACCGACCCGGCCGACGCCAACGCGCCCGGCAAGCCGGGCGGCTAACGCGCTGCGTGTTGTTGATCGCGCCGCCGGCAACGCGCCCGGCAAGCCGGGCGGCGAACACGGCGCGTGTTGTTGATCGCGCCGCCGACATGCGTCGCGCGACGGCCCTGTTAGCCGCGGGGCTTGTCGAAGACCCGCCGAAGCGCGGCGTAGCCCGCGAAGGCGGGCCCCGCGTGTGCCGTTGATCGCGCCGCCGGCACGCGCCGCGCGAAGCCGCGTTAGCCGCGGGGCTGGCCCCGCGCGTGTTGTTGAGGCATTCGGCAATGCCCCTGGCCCATCACGTCATCCTCAGCCTGTACGGCTTCTGGCTCCCGAACGATCCCCGCGGGTCGTGGTCCGACTTCGTGGGCTCGTGGGACCTGCTCCGATACGGCAAAGCCACGAAGGTCGAAACCCGCCGGTCCGTCGCGCACGTCCGGCACGACGCCCGTGCCCGCCTCCAGGCCAAGCGGGCGCTCAGGCATCCGCCCGTCAGGCTGAGCGGTCGCCAGGCCCGTGCTGTCGGTCGCGGCTTCGCCCGCGCCGTCGCCGAAAGCCGATACGTCGTCCACGCATGCTCGGTCCTGCCCGATCACGTGCACCTGGTCGTCGGGCGGCACGAGCGCACGGTCGGTCGCATCGTGGGGCACCTCAAGGCGAGAGCCACGCAGCGCCTCGGCGCCGAAGGCCTGTGGCCGCCCGACAAGCGGCCGGTGTGGGGCGGCCGGGGCTGGAAGGTCTTCCTCGACACGCCCGGCGACGTCCGCCGCGCCGTCGCCTATGTCGAGGACAACCCCGTCAAGGATGGCAAACCCCGCCAACGCTGGTCGTTCGTGGTGACCTTTGAAGGGTGATGCGCGCACGGGTCGAACGGCACGCGCCCGGCAAGACCAACGCGCCCGGCAAGCCGGGCGGCGAACACGGCGCGTGTTGTTGATCGCGCCGACGATCGGCGCCGCGCAGGGCGGCGCTAGCCGCGGGGCTTGCCGGGCGCGCGTCGTTTGTCGCCCCGACGAGTCGCGTGGGCTGTGTGCCCGCCGGCGCCGGCCCGCTTGCTGCTTCGCCCTTCGGCCTTGCGCCGCTCGTCGTTCAGCCGCCGATGTTCCTCGCCGTGGCACAGGGTGCACAACCACACGATGCGGAGGGGATCGCTGTAGTCGGGGTGATGGCGGTGCAGGCGCGCGGGGGGCGACGTGGCGCCGCAGTGCTCGCAGGCCGTGCGGGTCGGCAGGATGCCGGTCTTGACGGCCCAGTAGGC
>DATKXP010000353.1:0-11766 GCA_035529015.1 Phycisphaerae bacterium
AGGACGGGCATGAGGATTCGCGACCGGAAATCGTCTACCGTGACGCGCTCGAACGAGGGCAGGCTCGACAGGTAGATGACGTGGCCGGGCGGGATCCGGCGCAACGCGACGTACTCGTTGGCCACGGCGAGCGACGCCCAACTGTCGGCGTTGACGACGACGGCCACGTTCTCGGGCCCGCCGCCGGCGCGGGCATCCGCAGACAGGCAGCCAACCATGACAGCGGCGAGGCCAAGTGCATACGGCTGGCGCACGTTCGATCCCGGGTCACTTGTTGTGTGCGAAGTACTCGCGCACGAGGGCTTCCATGAACTCGCCGCGGCGGTCGTACAGGCGTTTCGGCTTGCGTTTCTTGTGGTTGGCGAGGGCGTAATGCGCGAGCAGCGGCAGGGCCATCGTGACGTCGGTGTAGCAGACGACGGCGTCGGGCAGGCGTGAGGGGTCCACTTTGCCCCAACTGACGGCCTCGTGGGGGGTGGCCCCCGACAGGCCGCCGGTATCCGGGCGCGCGTCGGTCACCTGGAAGAAGTAGTCCTGCCCCACCTCCTTGATGCGAAGGATCTCCTGGATTTGCGGTTCGGTCTGAAGCATGAAGTTCTTGGGGCTGCCTCCGCCCATCAGGAGGACGGCGCTCTTTCCGCCGGCGCGTTTGGCCGCCAGGACGTAACTGGTCGTCTCGTTGACGTCGATGGCGGGATTGATGCGGAGCCGGTTCCCGCGGAGTTCCACACCGGCCACGTTCATGCCGATGGTGGAGTCGCCCGGACTGGACGTGTAGACCGGCACGCCGCAGCGATGGGCCGCCGCCAGGACCGAGACGTCCTTAAGGCGGGCCTTGCGTTCCCACTCGGCGGCGTACCGGCCGAGCAGATAGTGGAACTCGGCGGTGCCCATCTCTTTCTGGAACTCCGGCCGCACGAGGATGCCGCGCAGAATCTCGTCGGTGGCCATCAGGCAGTCGGTGTATCCGAGCAGGACGTCGTAGATGCGCACGACGTCGTTCCGGCGCAGGTCGGCGTCGTCCACCAGGTGGCTGCCGACGTGCAGCGGCAGGTTGAAGGCGAAGTGGAGGTCGTGGTACAGGTTGGCGCCGGTGGCGACGATCCAGTCCACGAAGCCGGCCTTGATGAGCGGGACGATCGAGGAGCAGCCCAGGCCGGCGGGGGTCAGGGCCCCGGCCAGGCTCATGCCGACCGTCACGTCGGGCTCGAGCATCTTCTCGGTAAAGAGCAGGCAGCCCTCGCGCAGGCGCGCGGCGTTGTAGGCAAGAAACGTCTCGTGCATGAGACGCGAGAGCGACTCGCGCCCCGTGATGCCCTTGGGCAGGATCCGCTCGCCCGAGAGGTACCGGCTCTTCTTCGGGCACTTCTTCTTGCGGAGCCAGTCCGGAACGTCTGAGGGGTCCTTGCGAACGCGGTGGGAACGTTTCATGGCTTCCTTCCTGTATGGCGGCGGCCTTGGGGTCGCTACGGCACCATGACGACCTGGGCGGGCGGGATGCCGTTGAACTGGGTCGCGCTCGCGAGGCTGTACGCGCCGATGTTTTCGACGTAGACGATGTCGCCGATGTCGAGTTCGGGCAACTGCTCGCCTCGCGCGATGATGTCCAGGCTGTCGCACGTCGGCCCGGCCAGGGTCGATAGTTGCGTCGTCCCGCCGCGGACGGTCTTATACTGGTACGTGGCGTGGTCGAACGCCAGGCCGCTCAGAGTGCCGTACACGCCGTCGTCAAGGTAGTACCAGTGCTTGTTCTCTCGGATGGCCTTTCCGACGACGCGCATGATGAGCGTGGCGGCGGGCCCGACGATAAACCGGCCGGGCTCGGCGATCAGCCGGACGTTCGCGTCGAAGAGCCGGTCGAGTTCCCGGGCGATGACCGGCGCCGTGTGGTTGAACGGGTCGGGTTCGCCGTCGGCGTGCGGGATGGGGAACCCGCCGCCGATGTCCACGATCTCGACGGGGATCTGCTTCAGGCGGGCGTCGCGGACGATGATGGCTGCCATTTCGAGCGCGTCGATGTAGTTCTCGATCCGCGTGCATTGGCTCCCGACGTGAAAACTGACGCCCGCCGGACGCAGGCCCAGGCGGTGCGCCTTGATGAGCAGCGGGATGGCATCGGCCGGTTCCACGCCGAACTTCAACGACAGTTCCACCATCGAGCCCACGTTCGGCACCTTGATCCGGACCAGCACGCGGACGCCCGGGGCGCGGTGGGCGATCTTGTCGAGTTCGTACTCGCTGTCGAACGTCATGAGGTCGATGCCCTTGGCCTTGGCGGCGGCGATGGCGCCGGGCGGCTTGATGGTGTTGGCAAAGATGACCTGCGACGCCGAGGCGCCCGCATCCAGGACGGTGTCCATCTCGGCACGCGAGGCGACGTCGAAACCGGCGCCGCACCCGATCAGCGTCTTCAGCACGCCGGCATGCGGGTTCGCCTTGACGGCGTAAAACGGCTCGACCCGCGCAAAAACGCTGCGAAACCGCTCCATTTGGGCCCGAAGGACGGCGCGGCTGATGGCGAACAACGGTGTGCCGTGACGGTGCACGAGGCTTCTGATGCGGCGGTCGGCGTTCTTGACGGCCTTCGGCACAGGACCACGGACCCCCATACGGCAGGTTCACGACAACGCCACGATCCCCGAAACGGCGCGCCACTGTACCGATGGCGCCCGGATTCCACAAGGGCCTGCCGCACGAAACGCTATAATCTCACGGTGCGGAACGCTTCGCGGTCGCAAGGAGCAGGATCATGATCTTCGAGAAGGACACGCAGCAGGTCGCCTGGGCCGTCGAACTGCTTGACAACGGATGGCGCGGCCGGGCGCAGCGGACGCTCGAAGCCGCCCACGGCGCCGGAATCTTCGAGCGGCTGGGCGGCGGGGCGGCCACGTCACAGGATCTGGCGAGCGACCTGGGCCTTGACTCGGGCGCCGTCGAGAAGGTCCTGATCGTTCTGGCGGCGATGGGCCTCGTGGACCGGGCCGGCGACGTGTTCCGCCTGACGCCGAAGGCCGAAGCCACGCTCCTGCCCGACGCCCCGTATTATCAGGGCAACATGCTGGCTCACGGCGCCAACATCTGGTCGTTCTGGAGCGATCTGGAGTCGGTGCTTCGTGGCGAGAGGGGCGGATGGGTGTTCGACCCGCAGGGCCGGCCGGCGCTGCGGTCGCATCGCGACTTCATCCTCGGTATGCACAACATTGCCATGGCCGGCCGCGCCGCCGAACTCGCCCAGCGCGTGGACCTGGCCGGACGCCGGACGCTGGCGGATGTCGGCGGAGGGCCGGGCACGTACGCCATGGCCCTGTGCGAGCGGTACCCCGACCTGACGGCCACCG
Source organism: Phycisphaerae bacterium (assembly GCA_035529015.1). Lineage (GTDB taxonomy): Bacteria > Planctomycetota > Phycisphaerae > FEN-1346 > FEN-1346 > JAUVZF01. Next base: position 3,339 of record DATKXP010000353.1, read on the forward strand.
TCATGGATCTGCCGGAGACGATTGAGATCGCACGCCAGACAATCGAACGGCTCGGCATGAGCGACCGCGTCGGCACGGCCGTCTGCGACTGGAATGAAGACGGGTTCGGAACCGGCAACGACGCCGTCCTCCTTTCGAGCGTCCTGCACGGCCCGACGAGCGGCGCCGAGATGAAACTGAAGAAAGCGCACAAGTCGATGAAACCGGGCGGCCTCTTGATCGTTCAGGATTTTGTGATGAACGCCGACAAGACGGGCCCGCTGATTCCGGCACTGTTCAACGTCATGGTGGGTGCCTTCTCGCTGCCGGAACTCGCCGGCCGCATCGAGGACGCGGGTTTCGTCGGCGTCCGGGTCCGACCGATGCCCGACGACACCGGCTCGACCGTCCTGACGGCGACGATGTAGGGGCGACTCTGACGTCGGCACGTCGTTGGCATCCGACAGGAGGTGAATCATGAAGCCGTTGGCTCTCTTTCAACTGACCTGCGTGTTGCTGATCGTAGCGGGCGCCTGCGCGGACGGAGCGTCGATCGACGAGAGGCTCGATGCGGTTCGGGCATCGCTCGACGGGGGCAAGTACAAGGAGGCCGCCGCCGGGGCGCGGACCGTCCTTCGGGGCGCCCGAGACGAGAAGACCAAGTCCGACGCCACGCGCATCCTGGCTGTCGCGCTCCGCAAGGACGGCCTCTGGCGTCCTGCCGCCAAGGCGTACGAAGACCTCCAGGCGTGCTGCGACGAGGGATCGGGGCCTTACGTGCGGTCCGGCGCCACGGCCGAAATCCTGGAGGCGTCGCCCAAGGGTATCTACGAGCCGCTTGCAAAGCAGGCCGGCCGAACGCCCGGCGAGACCGGTGTGGGGGCACTGGCCGACGACGACGTCCTGAACGCGGCGCTGGCCGTGCTGGGAACACAACGGGCCGAGAAACTCAAGGGCCGTGTCGCCCAGATGAAGAAGGCCCGCCTGGCGAAGGACGTGGCGGCCATCTTCGCTCGGATCGCCAAGGGATACCGCGAGGCCAGGATTCTGAACCCGAACCTCCCGGCCGACGGGGCGCAAAACGCTGCCAAGGCTGCTGCCCTGAACCTGGAGCGCGTCGAACGCGACGTGATGACGCCCGTGCGCGAAACGCTCGACGGCATCTCGAAGAACGTCGCCAGCCGGCGGACCCTGACGAGCGCCGAACAGAAACAGGTGGCCGAGTGCGAGCAGTTTTGCGTTGAAGCGGCCGAGGCGGAGGAGGCCTTCCGCACGAACCTGAAGGTCGCCGCCGGCGAACGCTGGCCCGAGGCGCTGGCCCTCGGTGCCGCGAGCCTGAGACGCGGTCTCCAGTACGGCCGCATGGTCCGCGAGTGCCGCAGGCTTCAGTACATCGCCACCCACGGCCTCTGGCACCGGGGGATCTGACCGGCCGGGCGCAAGCCGTGCGCGGTGGGTCTCCGTACCCACCGCGTGTGACTGGCCAGGCTCGCGGCGGCGGCACGGTTGCACTCTACCGGACGAGGGGTCATCCGCAACCGACAGCGCGGGAGGAGAGACGGTGGCGGCGGTCAAGTACATGGTCCTGGCGGGCGTCGTGGCGACCGGATGCGCCTGTGCTTGGGGCGAGGGCCGCGACGCCTGCAACGTTCGCGACTTCGGCGCGAAGGGCGACAGGCAGACGCTGGACCACGCCGCCATTCAGGCTGCCGTCGATGCCTGCCACAAGGCGGGCGGCGGCACGGTGGTCCTGCCGCCGGGCGATTATCTCGCGGCCACGATTCGCCTGCGCAGCGGCGTGACCCTCCGCATCGACAAGGGGGCCACGTTGTGGGCCAGCACCGACCCGGCCCATTACGGCGGCGCCGGCCGAGCCAACCTTCTGGTGGCCGACGACGCCAAGGACGTGGCCGTTGTCGGCGCCGGCACGATCAACGGCCAAGGCACCGCCGACTACGGCAGCCGGTGGGGCGCGCCGAAGAAACCCGCGTTCCGCACGGGCATTCTGCTGTTTGCCGGTTGCCACAACGTGTCGGTCACGGGTGTGACGATCCGCGACAGCGATGCGTGGACGCTCCACTTCAAGCGGTGCGAGAACGTCGTCGTGGACCGCGTGACGATCCGGAACAACTACCGCCGCCTGAACTCCGACGGCATCGACCCGAACTCGTGCAAGCACGTCCGCATCACGAACTGCGACATCCGCGCCGGCGACGACTGCATCGTCCTGAAGACCACCGAGCCTTACCCCTGCGAGGACGTGGTGGTCAGGGACTGTGTGCTGGAGTCGGCGGCGTCGGCGATCAAACTGGGCACGGAGTCGCACGGCGATTTTCGCGACATCGTGTTCGAGAACTGCGTCATCCGCAACTCGTTCACCGGCATCGGCTTCTACCTGAAAGACGGCGGCACGATGGAGCGCGTGCGGTTCCGCAACATCTCGATCGAGACGCCGCCGAAGGGCGTCCGCACCGTCACGCCCGTCTTTCTGGATATCGAGCGGCGGCACAAGGACTCGAAGGCGGGGACGATTCGCGACGTGACTTTCGAAAACCTCGATGTCCGCAGCGGCTCGGGCATCCTGATCCAGGGCATGCCCGAGAGCCCGATTCAGGACCTCGCGCTGCGGAACGTGCGATTCCGGGTCGAGAAGGCCGACGACTACTCCGACCGCAAGAAGCCCGTCGGCGGCCGCCGCACCCTCAGCGATCAGCGCGACACCTGTTACGCCCGGCTGCCCTCGTACGTGACGCTGGCTCACGTCAAGGGCCTGGTGCTGGAGAACGTGGAGGTGACCGTTTCGGCGCAGGCCTGCGGCGAGTATGACCGGTCGGCCGTGTGCGTGCGCGCCCTTGACGGCGGTGTGCTGAGACGTGTCGTCAGGCGACCGCCCCCACAAAGCGGGCAGATGGCGGCAATCGACATCCAGGATTGCCGCAATGTGCGGGTCGAGAACGCCCGGTGATCTTTTTTAACGGCGACCGTCCGCGCGAATCCTTGCCAGCCCGACCGTCCCCGACTAAGATGGCACGTGCCGGTGTAAGTGCGATCGCGTGCATTCGCCGTGACCCGACTGTTGCCGACATCGTGCGGCAAGCGGCCGGCCACGCAAGGAGAGTAGGATATGGGTGGATTCTTTGGTGTGGTCTCCAAGAGCGACTGCGTTCAGGACCTGTTTTTCGGGACGGACTATCACTCCCACCTCGGAACGAAACGGGGTGGCCTGGCGACGCACGACGGCGATGATTTCGTCCGCTTCATCCACAACATCGAGAGCGCCCAGTTCCGGTCGAAGTTCGAAGAGGACGTCCCGAAGATGCGCGGACGCCTCGGCATCGGCGTCATCAGCGATTACGAGGACCAGCCGCTCATCATCGGGTCGCACCTCGGCGTGTACGCCATCGTCACGGTCGGCGTCGTCAAGAACCTCAAGGAACTGGCCCACGACGCCTTCGGCAAACGGGCGACCCATTTCTCGGAGATGAGCGGCGGCGAGGTCAACCCCACGGAACTCGTCGCGACGCTCATCAACCAGCAGGCCACCTTCGAGGACGGTATCCAGCACGCCCAGGACGTCATCGAAGGATCGTGTTCGATCCTCCTGCTGACGGACAAGGGCGTCTACGCGGCACGCGACAAACTCGGCCGAACCCCCGTCGTCACCGCGAAGAAGGACGGCGCCTGTGCCGTCACGCTCGAGACGTGCTCCTTGCCGAACATTGACTACCGCGTTGACCGGTACCTCGGCCCGGGCGAGATCGTCCGGATGACCGAAGACGGCATCGAGCAGCGACGGCCGCCCGGCGACCACATGCAGCTCTGCTCATTCCTGTGGGTCTACTATGGATATCCGGCGTCGCACTACGAGGGGATCAACGTCGAGGTCGTGCGGAACCGCTGCGGGGCGGCGCTCGCCCGGCGAGACAGCGCCCAAGTGGACCTGGTGTGCGGCATTCCCGACTCCGGCACCGGCCACGCCGTCGGCTACGCGAACGAGAAGCACGTGCCGTACGCGCGGCCGTTCGTCAAGTACACGCCCACCTGGCCGCGCAGTTTCATGCCGCAGGATCAGGCGACCCGCGACCTCGTGGCGGTGATGAAACTCATCCCGATCCGTGAACTGATTCAGGGCAAGCGCCTGATATTCTGCGAGGACTCGATCGTGCGGGGCACGCAACTGAAGCACACCATCCAGCGGCTGTACGACTGCGGTGCGAAGCAGGTGCACATGCGGCCGGCGTGCCCGCCGCTGGTGTACGGATGCAAGTTTCTCAACTTCTCACGCTCGCGCACCGAACTCGAACTGGCCGGCAGACGGTCGGTCTGCGAGATCGAAGGCGACGAGAAGGCCACGCCCGAAGCGTACGTGGATCCCGACTCCGAAAACTACCGGCGCATGGTCGAAGGCATCCGCGAACGGCTCAACCTCACGACGCTTCAGTACCAGCGGCTCGACGACCTTGTGGCCGCCATCGGCTTGCCCAAGGAAAAACTCTGCACTTACTGCTGGGACGGGGCGGAACCGTAGCGGCGCACGCCATCACCCGAGCCCCGACCGTGAGACCGGGGTTACGTTCGGTGCGCAAGCGCGTTTGCCGGTTGGGGGGTGCCCGCGACCGTAAGGTCGCGGGACGGGCGTTACATCCGTACCGGAATGCCGCGGCCCGCCAGGTACTCCTTCATCTCGCGGATGCTAAACGTGCCGAAGTGCGCGATCGAGGCGACCAGGACGGCGTCGGCGTGGCCCTCGACGATGGCGTCGTAGAGGTGTTCGAGCGCCCCGGCGCCGCCCGAGGCGATCACCGGCAGGCTCACGGCATCGGCGATGGCGCGGGTCATCGGCAGGTCGTATCCGGCCTGCGTGCCGTCGGCGTCCATGCTGGTCGGCAGGATGGTGCCGGCGCCGAGGTCCTCGGCCTTCCTGGCCCACTCGACGGCGTCGATGCCGGTCTCTTTGCGTCCCCCGTTGACCATGACCTCGAAGCCGGACGGCAGTTTATCGTTGGAGCGTGTGTCGATGGCGATGGTGATGCAGTCGCTGCCGAACTCGTCGGCGGCCTCGGCCACGAAGTCGGGGTTCAGGACGGCGGCGGTGTTGATCGACACGTTCGTGGCGCCGGCGGCCAGCAGGGCCTGGATGTCGTCCGTGCTTTTGATGCCGCCGCCGACGGTCAGCGGGACCGTCACCCGCTTGGCGGTGCGCTGGACGGCTTCGACCGTGGTCTGGCGCGCTTCGACGGTCGCCGTGATGTCGAGGAACACGAGTTCATCGGCCCCGGCTTCGCTGTAAGCGGCGCCCGCCTCGGCCGGGTCGCCCACCTCCTTGAGGTCCACGAAGTGCACACCCTTGACGAGTCGGCCGTCCTTGACGTCGAGACACGGAATGATGCGCCGATAGTCCATGGTTTTCTTCCTCCGGGGGCCCTTGGCGGGTACACTACGAGGTGATGCGGCCTGTGTCAAATGCTTTGGCCGGCAAAGGGGAACGGGCAAATGAGCAAGGATCTCTTCGACCTGACCGGCCGGATCGCTCTCGTTACGGGGTCGAGCCAGGGTCTGGGTCTTGTGCTCGCGCGGGGCCTGGGCGAGGCCGGGGCGACGGTCGTCCTGAACGGGCGTAACAAGAAGCGCCTGAGCGATGCCGTGGACACGCTTGCGGACGCGGGACTGAATGCCCACGGCTGCGCCTTCGACGTGACCGAGGCCGATGCCATCGACCGTGCGGTCGGGCCTATCGAGGACGACGTCGGCCCTATCGACATCCTCGTCAACAACGCCGGCGTCCAGCGGCGAGGGCCGCTGGAGTCGCTCGACGAGGCGGCCTGGCGCGAGGTCGTGGACACCAACCTGACGGGCCCGTTCCTCGTGAGCCGCCGTGTCGCGCGGGGGATGATCGAGCGCCGGCGCGGCAAGATCATCAACATCTGCTCGCTGATGAGCGAACTCGGCCGCGAAACCACCGGCAACTACGCGGCGTCGAAGGGCGGCCTGAAGATGCTGACCCGGGCCATGGCCGTCGAGTGGGCACGGCACAACATCCAGGCCAACGGCATCGGGCCGGGCTACTTTCTGACCGAGATGACCCGCAAACTGGCCGACGACCCGGAGTTCGACGCCTGGATCCGCGGCCGCACACCCGCCGGACGGTGGGGCGACCCGGACGAACTCATCGGGGCGGCGGTCTTCCTGGCATCGGCGGCGTCGGACTTCGTCAACGGGCAGATTCTCTACGTGGACGGCGGCATCCTGGCCGCACTCTAGGAGACGCGACGCTGGCGGGATTGGGGAAAGGCCGCTTTCGTGCGAAACGCCGCGTGGCCGGGCTGATGTCCGGCACGTCGGCCGACGGCGTGGATGTGGCGATCATCGACATCGGCCCCTCCGGCATCGAGGTTGTGGCGTTCGGCACGGTGGCGTACCCGGCGTCGCTGCGGCGGCGGATCTTCCGGCTCTTCGACGTTGAGACGGCCCGTATCGACGACCTGTGTCACCTGAACGTCGTCCTGGGCGAGGTGTTCGCCGACGCCCTCCTGCGCGTGTGCAGAAAGAGCGGCATTCGGCCGGACTCGATCGACGTGATCGGTTCGCACGGCCAGACGGTGCACCACCTTCCCCAGGGTCGGCGCTGGGGCGGGCGGCGGGTGCGTTCGACGCTCCAGATCGGCGAGCCGTGCGTTATTGCCGAGCGGACGGGCATCACGACGGTGGCCGACTTCCGTCCGCGCGACGTCGCCGCCGGCGGCGAGGGGGCGCCCCTGGTCCCGCACGTCGATTACCTGCTCTTCGCCGACAGGCGCAGGAGCCGCGCGGTCCAGAACATCGGCGGCATCGCCAACGTGACGTACCTGCCGGCGGGGGGTGGCGTCGATGACGTGGTCGCCTTCGACACGGGGCCGGGCAACATGATGATCGACCGCGTCGTCCAGCGTGTGAGGCGGGGCAAGTCACTTTACGATGCGGGGGGCAGGATAGCGGCGCGCGGCACGGTGGACGAAACGCTGCTGGCGGAACTCGCGCGGCACCCGTACCTCGCGCGGCGGCCGCCCAAGTCCACCGGCCGCGAGATCTTCGGAACGACCTTTGCCGACGCCGTGTACGACCGCGCGCGGGGCAGGCGCATCGCGCCGCGCGATATCCTTGCGACGGTGACCGCCTTCACGGCCGAGAGCATCGCCCGGGCATACCGGCGCCATCTGACGGGCGGCGTGGACGAGGTGATCCTCTGCGGCGGCGGGGCGCGGAATCGGACGCTCGTCAAACGCTTGCAGGCGCTGGTTGCCCCGGCGAAGGTGATGCGGACGAACGACCTCGGCCTCGACGCCGACGCGAAGGAAGCCGTCTCGTTCGCCGTTCTGGCGTACGAGACGATGCGCGGCCGCCCGGGCAACGTGCCCGCCGCAACCGGCGCCAGCCGGCCCGTTGTTCTCGGCAAGATTGTGCCCGGTCGCTCTTAGCCGCGACCCGAAGGGGAGCGCGTTGGCGACATGCTGAAAGACCGCTCGAAACTGACGACCGAGCAGCGGAATCCGCGCAGCCGCGATATCGACCGGCGGACGACGCTCCAGATTGTGGACCTGATCAACGCCGAGGACCGCAAGGTCCCCGCGGCCGTCGCCCGCGAGCGGAAGGCCGTCGCCCGGGCGGTGGACCTGGTGGTCGAGCGTCTGGGGCGGGGCGGCCGCCTGTTCTACGTCGGGGCGGGGACGAGCGGACGCCTTGGCGTCCTCGACGCCTCGGAGTGCCCGCCCACGTTCGGGACGCCGCCGTCGATGGTCCAGGGCATCATCGCCGGCGGTCGGCGGGCGCTGGTCCGTGCCATCGAAGGGGCCGAGGATTCCCCGGAGGCCGGTGCCGCTGCCATCGACCGCAAGCGGCTGAAGCCGCGCGACGCCGTCGTGGGCATCGCGGCGTGCGGCATGACGCCGTTTGTTCGCGGCGCCATCGAACGGGCCCGCCAGGTTGGCGCGGCGACGGTGTTCGTGACGTGCGCTCCCGAGGTCAGGGGCTCGGTGGACGTGGACGTGGTCATCAACCCGGACGTCGGCCCGGAGGCGGTGACCGGTTCGACGCGGATGAAGGCCGGCACCGCCACCAAACTCGTCCTCAACACGCTGACCACGACGGCCATGATCCGGCTCGGCAAGGTCTACGGTAACCTGATGGTGGACCTCAAGGCGACGAACGCGAAACTGAAGGACCGGGCCGAACGGATCGTTGCGGAACTTACCGGTCTTGGCCGCGCACGGGCCCGGGCACTCCTCGCCAAGGCGCATGGCGAACTGAAGCCTGCCGTCGTGATGCACTTCCGGAAGGTCGGCTTTGCCGAGGCGGAGCGGATTCTGCGCGACGCCGGCGCGTCGCTTCGCCGCGCCATCGAGGAAGATGCGTGAGGTCTAGCACCGTTTCCAGAAAGGTCCTGTGTATTCTCGGGGGTGCCACTGGCGGCTTG
>DATKXP010000354.1:0-3221 GCA_035529015.1 Phycisphaerae bacterium
TCGAACATCGGCCGCGCCCAGCCGTCCGACCCGCCGGCCCATCTGGATTACGACCTGTGGGTCGGACCCGCGCCGATGCGGCCGTACCAGTCGAACCTGCTCCACTACAAGTGGCACTGGTTCTTCGCCTTCGGCACGGGCGACATCGGCAACGACGGCGCCCACGAACTCGACATCGCCCGGTGGGGGCTCGGCGTGGAGGGCCACCCCTCGGGCGCCGGCGGGTGGGCGGCCAAGATGTGCTTCGACGACGACCAGGAGTTCCCCGACACGTATTACGTGACCTACTCCTACCCCGGCGACGGGAAGGTCGGCAGCCGCCGGCTCCTGGTCTTCGAGCAGCGCGACTGGTCGCCGTACCGGCAGGAAGGGCACGAGAACGGCGACATGTTCTACGGCACGAAGGGGATGATGATCCTCGGCAAGGGCGGCGGCTACCAGGTCTTCGGCGAGCGCAACAAACTCCTCAAAGAGGAGAGGTTCAGCCTGCCGACCGACCCGCACCTGCGCAACTTCCTCGCCTGCATCAAGGACGGCGCCAGGCCCAGCGCCGACATCGAAACCGGCCACTACGCCGCCACCCTCGCCCACCTGGGGAACATCGTCGGCCGCGTCGGACGCAGCGTCGTGTTCGACCCGGAGGCCGAACGCATCACCGGCGACGCCGAGGCCGACGCCCTCACCCGCCGCACCTACCGCGAGGGCCACTGGGCCGTGCCGAAGGGCGCCTGAGCAGTTGACGGTTGCCTGTAGCGCGCTTGCGCGGCGGGTCTCCTGACCCGTACGTGTTTAGCGTGTCATTCCGAGCGAGCGAAGCGAGTCGAAGAAGACGTCCTCGCGCCGATTGCCGCGCTGGGTGACGTGGTGCGGTACATCCGGGATCACAATGCGTGCCATGCGAGGCATCGCCCCACGCCTACCCCGTCGCGCGGCCCCACGCAAGCGAAAAACGTACTGTCCCCAGGTTTGTCCCAGGTTTCCCGCAGCCGACGATTGCAGATACGACATCCCCACACTGCCACGCGCAAGACATGGGAACCGTCCCCAGGTTTCGCATAAGAGAACCCTCCGGCAAAGCCCTACTGCACCGGCGGCGTTTTTTTCTTGTTCACTTCCGCCAATAGAGTCGTGTCCGCCCGTTAGATTCTCAGGAACGAGCGTGTCGCCTCTTCCACCCGACTCGCATCACACCGGAAAAGCCCCAGAAAGCCACCTGAGACGAGAAGAGCGACGCCGACACATGAAAGGCCACGTGCTGCGCAAAAGTAAGCCCAGGTGCAAGCAGAGGAAGCGGCTCAAAGAGAAAGCCGCTTGTGAATCCGGTGACGATAAACGACACGAGCGCCAGCAGAAAACCCCATCTCCCTCGAAAACCCAAGCACTTCTTCCAGATCCAGGCACCGCACACCCCGACACCGCAACAGCACAGCGGGAATACGATAAAGATGAACGGCAAGCAACCCAGGGGGCCGAAACCAGATTCAAAAAAGTTACCAAAGAGAAGGTCCGGCACACCGCCGCCCAACCAAACCGCCACCGCTGTGACAACAAACAACAGGAATGACAGAACAGCCTTGACGATCCATGCTGTGGCTTGTTTCATTGCTGCTCGAGCTCCGGAACCTGCTGCCTTACAGCCTCGACTGCTACGGCCCAGTAAGGCTCGTAAGCCCGCCAATCATCAGCCGGCATGTAACGAACACGGAAACCTGGGGAAACCTGGGGACGGTACCCATGTTTTCGCTCGGTGCTCAAGGTGGCGGACTCTTGCGTGGGCGGCTGCCCTGTCGCGGGGCGAGACATCGGCCGCTGGAGCGCCTCCAGCCGGGCCAGGAAGGCCGCGTCGCCCGCCGGCCGGCCCGTTCAGGCTTCTCTTCGTTCCAGGAGCGTCATGCGGTTGTGTCAGCCGCGTGCCTGCGCGGTCAGGACCATAGGCGTATCGTAATGCTTGGGGACGGGCGGGGCAAGGGGTGTGTGAGTTCCGGGCAGGCATGGTGCGGCTCTCGCGGCAGGCGCGGGGGGGGAGACTGCCGCGCGGCAGTTCGGAGCGGGCGAGGCATGGCTCGCCCCTACCAAAACGCAGCGTTTAGCCGTCGGCGGCACGCCGACGGTCGTTGCCGTTGGGACATCGGCGCTGATTCCCGTCGCCGCTGCGGCGACGGCTAAACGATTGCGGCGGTGGGCGCGCCGCCGTAAACCCTTGAAAACGCGCGACTTATGCGATCCGTGGGGCGGGGCGAGTTCCGGCGACACATGACTTGATTCGCGTCGCCTCGCGCAGCACCCTCTCCTGGCGGCGGGCGAGTTGCCGTAACCCCTTGAAAACACACGACTTATGCGATCCGCGGGGCGCGGCGGCTCCTCCGGTACGGCCGATTTGGTTAGAACTCTAACTACATTCGGGCCGTTCCCGACACTTGTTAGAGTTCTAACAACTTTGGGGGCCTTTGTGGCCGCCCGTCCGGCCTGCCGTTTTGGCATGGGTGACTTACATCAATTTTGCCCCTCTCAAAAAGCCTCAAAAAAGGTGCAAAAAGGAGCAAGAACGGACCAAGTTTGAGCAAAAAGCGATCAGAAACCGATCAAAAAGAGGCGCGTTTTGCCTTGCCTATCTTCACATCCGGGCCCCAAATCGCCCCTCACGGGCCAAAAACGCAGATTCGGACACCAAAAAACGCGCCTTTGCCCGTTTCGGCGAGTGGAAAATTGGCGTAAGTCTTATGGGGCAGGCGGCATGTCGAGCAAGGCAGGTGGCGTCGTAACCTTACGCTCCGGCCGCCTCGTGCAGGTGTTGGACCACGTCCGACGCGGCGGGGCCGTGCGCCAGGAGGCCGGAGAAGTCGCTGCCGCCCTCGATGGCCTTCTTGACGGGCGCCGAAACGGACGTGTCGCCGAGCAGGACGGCACCGACCAGCCGAGAGTCGTGGAACACGAAGCGGTAGTACGTGCCGTCGGCCTCCTGTTCGACCACGCGGAAACTGCCGTCCTCCGGCTCGAACCGGCCGATGCTCAGCAGGTCCACGCCGAGGATTTTCAGCGTGTTGGACCGCGGGATGCCGCCGAACTCGGTGACGAGACCGCCCGCGTTCATCCCCGCGATGCTGCCCTGGTACTGCGAGGCGTGCCACGAGCCGTACAGCGTTCCGCCGTGCTCGGCCACGTCGCCGGCAGCCAGGACGCTTGCGTGCGAACTCGCGAGGTGGTTATCCACCACGATCCCC
>DATKXP010000355.1:0-3141 GCA_035529015.1 Phycisphaerae bacterium
GTGCTTCGCCGCCCGCGGTCCGCCCCAGGATCCGATCCGTTTCCTTTTCTCCCCACTCCGTCCACTCGCGCTCGGCCTCTTCCAGCCGGCCGATCACTCCCTCTGCCAAGCGCAGACGGTCCCGCGCCTCTGCCCAACGGAAATCATCCCCCGCTTCCCTGGCCGCCCGGAGGTGCCCGCGGAACTCGTCGGTCATCGCCAGCATCGCCACCGCCCGCGCCCTGGCCTCCGCGCTGATGTGGGCCATAGCCCGTATCTCCCCGCAGTCCAGGAACCGCCTAAGTCCCGCCCCAATCGGTACTTATTGCCAACCGCTTGCCTTCCGCCCATTTGTGGGCTATACTTCCCAGGTGAAAAAAGAGGGGACCCCCGTAGCCGTGGCCGGGGAAAGGGTTCGGCCCGTGCCGACAGGGGGCCCCGTGAAAGGGACGGATCCGCCGGGGGGAGGGCGGGATCCGTCCACGTCTTGAGCAAGTGGTTCCCCTCCCCGCGATGGCGGGCACCATTCGGCGGCGAAACGGCCGTAACGAATAGGGAGGGGAACCCAGAGAGCGGGGAAAGAAAAGCCGGTCGCCATCGTGCCGATCCATCGGTGCCCTTTCGCTAGGTAGAGTATCGTCTACCGGCGTGGCTTTCGTCAAGGAAAAAAGGACAAAAAGGGAAGATTTTTCCCCAGGGGTGGATTCGTGCCTAAGTGCCCATTTGGCCTAAGGTTAGAGAGCCTGATTCGCGGCAAGAAAAAAGATTTTGCCGCGGAGATCGGCATTTCCGCGAAGCAGTTGTCCAACATCTTGAGCGGCCGGACGCCCCCGAGCCGCCTCCTCATCAAGCGGATCGCCGACCTTTTTCATATCAACGAACGTTGGCTCGAAAGCGGTGAAGGACTGATGCAAGGTGCCCGCGTGCCCATTGTCGGCCGGACGACGGGCGGCTCGTTGGCCGAGGCCAAGCCGGGCGACGAGGACCTCGTCACCGAACGGATCGAGGCCCTCGAAGGCGCCGCCCAGGTCGTGCGCCTTGACATCGCCGGCCTGCGCGTTACGATCCGGGTCGAACCGTTGGACGCGAAAGGGGAACAAACATGAAGTCCATGCTTCTTGTGGCCGCAGCCCTGGTCCTGGTGTTCTCGGGCCCCGCGTGGACCGCCGAAGGTCCCGGGCCGGAACCGGCCGACGAGGCCATCCACCGTCTCGAGGCCGAGGTGCGGATGCTCCGGGCCACCGTCGCCTCCCTCGTCAAGGAGAACGCGGCACTGAAGGCCGAGGTGGCCGCCCTACAGATCGGCACCACCGCGCCGATACCCGTGCCCGTTGAGAAAGACAAGGCCCCTGAGCCGCAAAAAATCGTCCGGTTCTACGAGCCGAAAGATTTTGTCGTCGGCGCCGTCGGGCGATTCCACCTGGCCGTGCGGGTCGAACAGATGCTGGGGCCGACGGCGGCCGTCTACAGCATGCCCGTCTACGAACCTTCCGGCTATGCCAACCGCCCGCCCGTTCTTCGCGGACGTTGGCGATTTCTTCTGCAGGATTTTCCGACGGCCGGCCTCGTCGACGGGATGGACCGCCCGCTGGACACGGTCTTTGTCGTTCGGGGCACCCGCACGCTTGACCTGGCGACCGGCGGCACGGAAACGGTTTTCGTTCTCGCTCCAGCCGCACCCACCGCCGCCCCGTAGCCGCCCCGTAGCCGCCCCGACCGGCCCTGGGGGCGGGGATCCTGCCGGACAGGGGAACGAGAACTGGCGGGGTGCCCGGTGACCCGCAGGGGATTTTCAGGGGTGGTCCGGGCGCCCGGCCGGAGAGTTCGGATTTTGTATGGTCACCACTGTGGTCACCACGTCCGGGCCGCACCATGCCGCACTATGCCGCATGATGTCATACTTGACGGGAGCCGCCTCCGCACCTAACCTCTTGTCGTTGCCGTACTTTGTCGCACCATGCCGCATGATGCCGCACCATGCCATACTTGGGCGAGTGGCGGAACTGGCAGACGCTAGGGACTTAAAATCCCGCGCAGGTTGCGGCGGGCGCAAGACTTGCACGATTTGGTCACCTGAATGGTCACCATCCGGAGCGGCCGCCGGAAAAGGGCCGCGAGGCCGTAGAATCGCCTAGGACGAACGCATGGGCCGGGACGGCCCGGACGCCGAGGGACGGGGTTTGCGCCCCACGACGGGCCAGGGCCGCTACGACGCGGCCAACGGCGCGGCAGGCATTGCCGACTATGGCGCGGGCAAAGATGACCAGTGGTCCTTCGGGCACACCATGCCGGGCCGGACGATGCGCGACCGGAACGCACACGGCTTGGTCGTCAGCATCCGCTTCAAGAAACACGCCTCCTCGTCACACGCCACGCACGCCGCCCGCCGCGCCGCCACGAAGGCCGGTTCGGGCTTCACCACCTTCGGTTCTCTCGCCGTGGGCTCATAGCCCCACTCGTACCCGCGCGGGCACGGCCAGTCCACTTCCATCACGTTAAACAATTCTGCTGTTTGCTCTCGCCAAGCCCGACCGCCTTCCAAGTCTCGGCAGAGGCGACAGACCAAGCCGCTCACACACCAAGGCATGCGAAGCGGTTTCTTCTTATCAACTGAGGACGACGTGAGCATAGCAGTCCTCGCATCCCCCCCAGGCAGGAACGTCAAACGACCCAACGAGTTTTCCACCGACGCATTCAAGGACCACGTTGAAAGGCACTCCTTCAAACCCGGCTCCCCCTATGTCACCGTGAACCGTGGCCAGCCAGTACCCGCTTCCCGAAAAGGGGTTGGAGGCATAAAGAGTCACTCGGTCCCAGGACACGCCTGGACGATTGCGTTCCCACCGCCAGTAACACCCCGGAGGATACACCCACCATGCTCCCCACACATAGGAGCCAGCCAGGTCTTTACACGTCTGGTCACAGGTACCGATGATAGTGACCACGGCGGTTGTTTCGCCCTTGGCATCATCGCATGGCTCGCACGGCTCGCAGCAGCACTCCTCAAACTCCTCCTGCGTTGGGGCCACCATGACCTTGCCGCTTTCAAGGCCGCCTATCGTGTTATCCGGGTTGATGTAAAGGTTCGTCGCCATAGTCTCTTTCGGTTAAGGACAAGCAAAGGCTTTCAGTTCAACCCAGCCATACCCCGTTCCCGTGATA
>DATKXP010000356.1:0-6004 GCA_035529015.1 Phycisphaerae bacterium
CACGAGGCCATGCCCGGCCACTTCCTCCAGTTGACCCACTCCAACCGCTACCCGTCCACGCTGCGGGCGATGCTCTCCTCGGGCGTCTTCATCGAGGGATGGGCCGTCTATGCCGAATCGATGATGGCCGAGGCGGGCTTCTACGACGGCGACCCCCTCGCGCGACTCATCATCCTGAAGTGGTACCTGCGCGGCATCGCCAACGCGCTTCTCGACCAGGCCATTCACGTCGAGGGCATGACCGAGGGGGAGGCCATGCGCCTGATGATCGACGACACGTTCCAGCAGGAACGCGAGGCCGCCGGAAAGTGGGTCCGCGCCCAACTGACCTCGACGCAACTCTCCACGTACTTCGTCGGCGCCCTGGAGCACGCGAGTCTGCGCCGCGAGATGCAAGACGCCTGGGCCGGCGACTTCACCCTCAAGCGATACCACGACACGGTGCTCTCGTTCGGCTCGCCCCCCACCCGGTACGTGCGGGCGCTGATGTTGGACCTGCCCATCGACGAGGCGTGACGGTCCGCGCGGTTGGTCTCCGGACCCCCCGCGCAAAGTGGCGCTGTCGTATTAGATCCGAGTTTTGCGCGGTGGGTGTCCCCACCCACCGCGCAACGCCGGACAATGACGCGGCGGGTGAGGACACCCGCCGCGCGGGACATGGGACATCAGACAGGAGGTCTGGAATGACGCGAAAAGTTCCGTGTTGCCTGGGCCGGTTGCGGCTTGGCCGCCTCGCGCTGGTACTCGTGATGGCCATCGTGCTCTTGTGTGCCGGGCGGGTCCTGGCCGCCGTGCGGCTGCCCCACATCTTCGGCGACAACATGGTCCTGCAACGCGGAAAGCCCGTCAGGGTGTGGGGTTGGGCCGAGCGGGGCGAGACGGTCACCGTCGCCTTCGGCGGCCAGACCAAGACCGCGACCGCCGGCGACGACGGCACGTGGGAATGTGCCCTCGATGCGATGCCGGCCGCCGCCCGGCCGGGCGAGTTCACCGTCAAGGGCAAGGCCGGCGCCGTCACCTGCGCGAACGTCCTCGTGGGCGACGTGTGGGTCCTGGGCGGCCAGAGCAACATGGAGGCCGCCCTGCGGAACATCCGCGACGGCGACCTTGAGGTGCTGTCGGCCGACCTGCCCGCCGTCCGCCTGATGACGGTCCCCCTTCGCGCGGGCCCGGCGCCGCTCGACGATTTCCCCCGCCTCGACGAGTACAACGCCTGGAGCAAGGTCACCGAGCGCAAGGGCGAGTGGTGCGTGTGTTCGCCCGAGACGGTGACACTCTTCTCGGCCGTGGGGTACGTCTTCGGGCGGCGGATTCACCTGGTCACGAAGGTCCCCATCGGCCTCATCGACACCTCGTGGGGCGGCACGACGGTCGAGGCGTGGATCTCGCGCGACACGCTCAAGAAGATTCCCGAGGCCGCGGCGCTGCTTCAGTCCTGGGACGACCGCATCGCCGCCTACGACCCGAAGCAGTCGCTCGCGGACCAGATCAAGCAGTGGGAGGCTCGGGCCAAGAAACTGAAGGACGAGGGCAAGACCGTTCCGCCCAGGCCGACGGAGCCCAAGCCCGGCCCCGCCGTCAACCGGAACAACCCCGGAGCGTCGTACAACGCGATCATCGCCCCCTTCGCACGGTTCGCCGTCAAGGGCGCCCTGTTCTACCAGGGCATCAACAACGCGGTGGGCGGGGCCATGCCCAAACTGTACGCGAGGACCTTCGCGGCCCTCGTGCCGGAGTGGCGGCGCACCTTCGGCGACGAGGCCCTCCCGTTCGGCATCTGCCAGATGGTCTCCTGGGGTTTCCCGCCGAAGATCGAGAACACCGAGAAGGACATGGTCTCGGCCGCGCCGTACATCCGCGAGGCCCAACTCAAGGCGCACCTGGCCCATCCCGACACGGGTTTCGTGGTGGCCTGCGACCTGGGCCACATCCAGATGCATTCGCCCTTCAAGACGCCGCTCGGCGAGCGCCTCGCCCGCTGGGCGCTGGCCACGCAATACGGCGTGAAGGTGGACTACCGGACGCCCATCTACCAGTCGATGACGAAGCAGGACAACCAGATGGTGGTGACCTTCGACGTGAACATTCATCCGCGTCACGGCGGCCGGGCCGAGATCGAAGGGTTTGCCGTCGCCGGCGAGGACCGGCACTTCTACCCCGCCCAAGCCTTTATGGCGTCGGCCGAGACGGTCAAGGTGTGGAGCGATTTCGTGCCGAACCCGGTGGCCGTCCGCTACGCCTGGGCCACCCATCCGTTTGGGACGCTGGTCGGCGCCGGCAGCAGCGGCCTCCCCACCGCGCCGTTCCGCACCGACGACTGGCCGTGGCAGGACGCACCGGTTGCCGATCGCGGCTCGCCCGAACACGCCGCCTACGGCAAGTGGCTGAAGGAGCAGGGCGACCAGGCCGACCGCTGGGCCCGCGAGCGCGCCCTCCAGGAGGCCAAGGCCGTTCTGGAGCGGAACTGATGCTACTTTGTGAACTCTTCGCCCATTCGGGCACGTGGTAGCGCGGCGGCCAATCCTGGCTGCCGCGCGGTGGGCAGGATTGCCCACCGCGCTATAACTACGCCCGGCCTCGAAAAGCGTGGGAGGCGGCGAAGAGGGAGATTTTCGCCGCCTCCCGTACGACTCGGCCCTACCCTCACCGTAGAAAGTATTCGCCTCGCCCCCCGGACAAGTCAACCGGAAATGCAGCACCCGCCGGCCGCCGTCCCTTGCGTCCGATAACCTGCGCCGCACGCGCGCCGGCGCGGCATTCCAGGCCGTTTTCCGGCCTGTCCGTGGTTATCGGACCGTTCGAGATGCGCTGGCATCAAAAACTTTTTCCTGAGGCATTTGACTTGGCCCTCCGGCGCCGTACACTTCTCTGTACCGGACGCGTTGCGGGGTGCGATGTGTTCCGTTGCGGGTGATTGGGCCGGGGGCCAAAATCGAGGGATAGGATCATGTCCGGAAGACTCCCCACGAGTCTCGTTGTGGCATTGGCTGTGATAGCCGGCTTGGGCGGTGCCTCTGCCGCCCGCGCTGCCACCATCGTCAGTATCAATGCCAATTTCATGGGAACGGTCTATGACAGCGGCACCGGCAAACTCACGGTGCTCGACAACGCCGATATCGTCGTCGAGTATGACGACGCGACCCAGGCCACCTACGCGGCCGGGCTCTTTAACCTGGCGGCCGACCGTGTCCTGGACTTCTCCGCCGGCGGGCTGGCCATGGCCGACTTCGGCAACGGAACGCTCTCGATCCTCGACTCGGGCGGCAACCCGCTGTTTGCGGCGACCGGCCTGACGCTGACGCTGACCGAGGTGACCGACGGCGGCGGCCTGCTCGCCGGCGCCGGCCAGTTCACCGTCACGGGCGGAACGCTGGCCCCGGCCTTCGGCGCCTTTCCGGGCGACATCGTCCAGATCTCCTTCCGCCTCGACCCGAAGGACCCCAGTGACTTCAGCGCCGGTTTTAACGCCCTATCGAACATCAGCCTCACGCCGACGCCCGAACCCGCCACGCTCGGCCTCATGACGCTCGGCCTCAGCCTGTTCCTCGTCCGACGCCGCAAGTAGGCCGCGGCGTGCCGCGGCAATCCCGCTTGGCCGCACACGCCACACCGTAGGGGCGAGGCATGCCTCGCCCATCCCCGCCCACCGGCACCCCTGCCGCGCCGCAGGTCCGAGAGCATGTAGGCCGCGCCGTGCCCCGGCGATCCCGCTGCGGCGGCAAACGTTGCACTTGCGGTTGCAGACATCTCGGCGTAGTCTACACACGTTCGGCTTGGACAGTGGGCACGCTTCGGCACCCTGGCACGGGTACGGCCTGTGCCGCGGTCAAGCCACGGCAGGCTTGCCCTGCCAGGGTGGCCGGCGGACACGGCGCCGTTGCCGTGCTTGGCGTCCTTGCGGCTTCGCCTGTTGAGAAGGGGCCCGTTGGGCGGCGTGAGGCCCCGTTGCCGTTCAATCCGCATTCCGCAATGGTTTTGATTCGCCTTTTCCCGCTTCGTGGTTTATACTAATGCTTGCTGAGGGGGGGGGGGATGTGTGAGCACCCGGGGGCTGTGCCTGCGTGAAGCGGGCGCGGCCCTTCTTGCATGGGCAGAACGTAACTGAGTTGTCTGCACAGCGATTTCCGGAGGAGATTGGCCCGGCGCGGGTCGGCTCTCCCCGTTCTTGGGCGCGACATACCGCCACGAACGCCGGACGGGCTCGTGGGATTCGGCGGTTCTTGGAGGCGTCTGACCGTAAGGGTGAACCTTGGGAAGGGGGAAGGCGAATGATGGCCATGCGACTCATTGCGATCGGGACGGTCCGGTTGGCTCTCGGTGTCGTCGTTGCTGTGGGGTTGGCGGGCCCGGCTTTGGCCTTGGATCATTCGGTCGGGGCCGAATGGCATCAACGCCGCCGTCTTGCATGGTGCACCGGTTTCGCTTACCGGGACGGGGGTCAGGCTGGGGGTGCTCGACGACAAGATTGACAACCATCCGAATCTTACGCTGGGCGGCAACGGCGGAAGCGGAGCGCCTCATGACCACGCCACGGAGGTGGCGGGTGTCCTGAACAGCAACCACGGCACCTACACGGGCGTGGCGCCGGGCGCCTCGGTCTACGGCTACACGGTTGCGGCGTGGGAGGACACGTTTGACGGCGCCAACTGGCTGGTGGGCCAGGGGTGCAGGATCATCACCTATCCGTTCGGCTGGCCCCTTGACGGCGATGACCTTGACGGCAGTTCCTGGGAGAGCCGGCATGTTGACTTCCTCGCCTGCGACGACGACGTGCTCTTCGCCATCTCGGGCAACCAGGATACCGGCGGCTATCCTCTGCCAACGGATGCGTTCAATGCCATGACCGTCGGCGCCACGGTCATGACGGCTTCGGGCCGGTACGACCAGGTGGCCGCATTCAACAACTTCGACGAGGCGCCCTGGGACGGCCGCTACAAACCTGACCTGGTGGCGCCCGGCGGTTACGAGGATTGGCCGGAACAACATCCGCAATCAATCTACACCCCCACGCTCGGCGGCGGTTTCGAGAACGTCAGCGGCACCAGTTTTGCATCGCCTCACGTGGCCGGCGTCGCAGCGCTGCTGACGCAATACGGCAACGAGCATGCGATGACCACCGATCACAACGTCCTGAAGGCCGTCTTGATGAACTCGGCCGACAAGACCACGCGCGACACGTCCGGCAACGATTGGCTCGCCTCGCCGGCCTATTCGAATGAATTCATTCCTCTTGATGAGGAACTCGGCGCGGGACAACTGGATGCCTTGGGCGCTTACACTCAGTACGCCGCCGGTGAACACGAGGCGGGCGTGGTCCCCCTTGTGGGATGGGACCTGAATGTGGTTGCCGGCGAGGGAGCCGAGGTCCTCTATTACCTCGACCACGCCTTGTTGGCCGGCACGTACCTGACCGCCACGCTGGCCTGGGACCGGCGGGTCGTTCTCGAAGACGACGAGGACGGCGACGGGCGGTTTGACGTCAATGACACGGATTGGCTGACGGCGTTTCCCGCCAATGACCTCGATATCAACCTGTATGACGGAGGCGGGACGCTGCTGGGCGGCTCCTGGTCGGGGGCCGACAACCTCGAACACCTCTACTGGCAGGTGCCCCAAACGGGAGATTACTATCTTGGCGTGGAACTCTACGAGGTTACGGACCTGGACGCCCAGCAGTATGCCTTGGCGTGGCACGCCGTGCTCGAGTCGGCGACGCTCCTCTGGACCGGCGCCTTCGACCACAGGTGGGACATCGACCAGACGGCCAACTGGTCCCAGGCCAGCCTGCCGCTCAAGTACCGTGAGGGCGACCACGTTATCTTCGACGACACGGCCGCCGCCGCGCCGCTGATCGACCTCACGGCCACGGTCAACCCCGGGTCGGTCCTTGTCAACAACGATGCGGTCGACTTCGAGTTCGGCGGTGCCGGCTCCATCGCCGGGTCTTGCGGATTGACCAAGAACGGGGCCGCGATGCTGACCATCGCGACGAGCAACACCTACA
>DATKXP010000357.1:0-11585 GCA_035529015.1 Phycisphaerae bacterium
GTGGTCCTGAAGAAGGTGCCGCTGCACCCGATGCATTACCTGTTCATCTCGGCGGGGTTTTTCGCGTTCCACATCCTGCTGGCGTACCTGGTGGACAAGATCGACATCCACTACGCCTTCTGGATCTGCGCGGCCGTCAGCGCCGTCCTGGTCGTGAATTACATGCGCATGGTGGCAGGTGCCAGGTTCGCGGTCCTCCACGTCGGCGTTGCCCAACTCGTGTATCTGATCGGCTTCAGTTACGCCTTTTTCTGGATCGGCTGGACCGGCCTGACGATCGTCGTTGTGGCCATCATCACGCTCGGCGTGCTGATGGTGGCGACGGCCAAGGTGGCGTGGGACGAAGTGTTCAAGAAGCCCCCCGCCCCCCCAGCGGCGCCGCGCGTGCCGCCGACGCCCCCGGCCCCGCAGCCGGGGCAATCACAGGCCTAATGAGCCTGTCGCACGAACCGCGCGGCGGCCTTCCCAGGCCGCCGCGAGACGCCCTGAAACGCCGGCCATAAAGCCCGGCGCTACGGACGCCGGCCCACGCCCCGTCCGTCGCCGCTCGTCGGAACAACTGGACATCACGTCTCCGCCCGATACAATGGCCCCTTGCAGCGAACCATGGGTGCGGGAGGAATGCATGTTCAAGGGAACGCTTGTCGCCCTCGTCACGCCGTTCACCGGCGGCCGGGTGGACTATGCAGCCATCGAGCGGCTGGTGGACTGGCATGTTGAGCAAGGCACCGACGGCCTGGTGCCCGTGGGCACCACCGGCGAGAGCCCCACCGTGAACGTGGCCGAGCACGAGAAGATCATCGAGACGGTCGTCCGCCGCGCCGACGGCCGCATTCCCGTCGTCGCCGGGACGGGCGGAAACGCCACCGCCGAGGCCATCGAACTGACCGCCTTCGCCAAGGAGGCCGGCGCCGACGGGTCGCTCCAGGTCTGCCCCTACTACAACAAGCCCACGCAGGAAGGCCTGTACCAACACTTTGCGGCAATCGCCGAGGCGTGCGACCTGCCGCAGGTCCTCTACAACATCCCGTCGCGGACGGGCATCTCGATGACGCCCGAAACCGTGGCCCGGCTGGCCGAACTGGAGCAGATCGTCGCCATCAAAGAGGCCACCGGCTCGATGGACCAGGCGAGCCAGATCCTCTCGCTGTGCGATCTGACGGTCCTGTCGGGCGACGACAGCCTGACGCTTCCGTTGATGGCCCTCGGCGGCAAAGGGGTCATCAGCGTCGTGGCCAACCTCGTGCCGAAGGACGTGAAGACGCTGACCGACGCCATGCTCGCCGGCGACCTCGCGAGGGCGCAGGAGGCGCACCGCAGACTGTTCCCCCTCTGCCGCGCCCTGTTCGTCGAAACCAACCCGATTCCGATCAAGACCGCGATGAAATGGGTGGGCCTGCTGGAATCGGACGAGAAGCGGCTACCCCTGACCGACCTTGCCCCGGCCGCAGCCGATGCGCTCCGGCAGGCGATGACCGACTACGGCCTGCTCTGAGCGGCCCGACAAAGACCGTGCGCGGTGGGTCTGGAGGGGCGTAGCAGCCCGTTTCCGGGAGTCGATGAAGCCGCCTGGTGTCGCGGACGACCCGATATGGCGAAGCGACAAGCCTCACGATCGACGCTCGAGCGCAAGAGCCGCCTCATCTTCGGCCTGCTGGTCCTGCTGACCGTCACGGCGTCTCTGGCGTGGCCGTGGTGGCAGATGGGACGATCCGCGGGGCCGGCCGACCGGGCCCGCGCCCGCACGCTGGCCCGGGCGTACCTGCAGAACATCCACGCCATCGCCTTTGCGGCGCCTCCCGCCGACGCCAAGCAACCGCCCGGCACGAAGCCGTCGGACGAGACCGCCCAACTCGCCGCCAAACGCCGTGAACTCCTCGAGCGTTTCCGCAAGCCCACGGGCGACGAGCAGGCCCGGCTGATCAAGGTCGCGCCGGCCGAGCCGGATCAGCCCCAGCAGGCGCCCGCCTCGCTGACCGGCTTCGAGGCCGACGCCGTCGCGGCCTTCCTGAACCATCCCGAGGAGGTCAGCCTCCGGCGGACCATCGGCCGATCGTTTCTCTATGCCCAGGCCCTCCGGTGCAGGGAGGGCGAGTGCCTCGACTGTCATCAGAAGGCCTACCAGAAGGACGAACTCCTCGGCGCCATCGTCGTCGGGCTCGACGTCGCCGAGCACCATGACACGGTCCTGACGAACCGGCTGATCCTCGTCGCCGCGGCGCTGGTGATCCTGGTCGTCTCGATGGTCATCTTCGTCGCCCTGTTCCGCCAGATGGTGGTGCGCCCGGTCCGGCACCTCAGGGACGTGGCCGACCGCGTCAGCGAGGGCGACCTCCAGGTCCGAAGCGAGATCGACACCGGCAACGAACTCGAAGTCCTCAGCGACGCCCTCAACCACATGCTCGACGAACTCTCGAAGGTCCAGGCCGACCTGCGGGCCGCCACCGAGACCCGCGACGCCAAACTCGACGAACTCGCCAAAGCCAACGTCGCCCTCTTCGAGGCCAACCAGGTCAAGACCAAGTTCGTCGCGACCATGAGCCACGAACTCCGCACGCCGCTGAATTCGATCATCGGCTTCGCCCAGGTTCTGTGCGATTCACCCGCCGTCAAGGACAACACGAAACTGGCCCGATACGCCGAGAACATCTTCACGAGCGGGCGCATGTTGCTCGAACTGATCGACGACCTCCTGGACCTGGCGCAGATCGAGTCCGGAAGGCTTCAGGTCCGCTGCGCCAAGGTCACCCCCCAGGACCTCGCCGAGGTCGTCTGCAACATGGTCCGGCCGATGCTGCCCGAGAGCGGCCTCAAACTCGCCTACGAGGTCGATCCCGAGACGCCCATCATGATGACCGACTCGACCAAGGTGCAGCAGATCCTGTACAACCTCCTGTCGAACGCCATCAAGTTCACCGAGGAAGGCGAGATCCGCCTGAAAGTCCGGCCCGTCCAGGACGAGCGCGTGGCCTTTGCCGTCAGCGACACCGGGCCCGGCATCGGACGCGACCAGCAGTTGCGCGTCTTCGAGCGGTTCACACAACTGGACTCCAGTTACACCAGACGGTATCGTGGTACGGGGTTGGGCCTCTCAATCGTAAGAGAACTGACGGGCCTGCTGGGCGGAACGGCGTCGGTCGAGAGCGAAGTGGGCAGCGGATCGACCTTTACCGTCGTCCTGCCCGCCGATTCGAGCCTGGCCGAAGGCCGGACCCCCGAAGACATGGCCCGACCCGAGGCAGCCGACGACGACGCGGGCGACGCAGCATCGTAGGAGCCAGACGGGTCAACCACACCCAAGGGAGAAGATGATGTCAATCCTGTTTCGGTGTCCGTGCGGACGGAGCATGGTGGTGGAGTCGGACCGCGCCGGCGCAATCGTCACATGCCCGAACTGCCGGCGGAGCCTGAAAGTGCCCAGCGGAAAAGGGCGCGGCCTGGAGATCCCCGCCGCACCCACCGCCGCCACCACGCGGACCTCGCGCCGCTGCAAGCGGTGCGGCAAGGACGTGCCCGTAGACAGCCAGATCTGCCCCCACTGCAACACGATCATGATGGACGCGGTCGTCTCGACGGCCGACCCGGCGACCAAGACGAAGGCCGCCGCTCCCCGGCCCGCCGCACACCGCGTGGCCGCCCCCGCCGCACACCGCGTGGCCGCCCCCGCCGACGGCATCGTGTACGGCGGGGCGCGAGGCAACTGGTTCAGCCGGCTCGCGTCGGGCGGCAAGGCGGGCGTCCTCATCGGCGCCGGCGTCTTCCTCATCTTCGCCATCCTCATCACCTACCTCATCGCCTCGTCGTACCATGCCGGCCAGATCGCCGGCGCCAGGGACAGACTCAACCGGGCACTGGCCGAGGGCAGGAAACTCGAGAACC
This sequence comes from Phycisphaerae bacterium, assembly GCA_035529015.1. Lineage (GTDB taxonomy): Bacteria > Planctomycetota > Phycisphaerae > FEN-1346 > FEN-1346 > JAUVZF01. Next base: position 3,880 of record DATKXP010000357.1, read on the forward strand.
GAGGAGAGTTCCAGGAAGCCTACAACCTGTACGCCGTGCCCACCGAGGTCTACGAGTACCTCAGAGACACCGGCCTCCCGAGCGACGCCGAACTGGCCGGCCGCCTCCGGACGCGGATGACCGCCCTGCAATACCTCGTCGGCATACACAAGACGGGAGAGATCATTCAATGGCGGCCCGAGGACCAAGCCGAGTACGATCGGGCCATGGCCCATCTGAAGGCCACGTACCCGGCTTACCGCCAGTTGTGCCTCACGTTGAGTGAAGCCGGCCTGGCGGCCGTCGCGGCCGGAACCGCAGCCTCCCCCAACCAGCCGACCTACGAGGCGAGAGTCACACAGGCCGTCGAGGCCTACATACGGCTCATCCAGCAAACCACCGTTGAGCAGCGGGCCCAGTTGACCTTCCAGACCCTGACCCAGGGCGTGCGCGACCTCGGCGACGCCAACCGCCACTGGAACGACAACGAGCGGACCATCTGCCTGAACCGGGCCAAGGCGTATTTCGAGGCGCTCAAGGAACGCGTCTCGAAGCCGGGGTACCCCGACGCCATCCGCCAGTAACCGACCCAGTTACTGCGCGGCGGGTCTCCCGACCCGCCGCACCACCCTCCCGCCCAAAGCGCGCGGCGGGCAATCCTGCCCGCCGCGAGGAGAGTTCAGCTGGGACGCGGTGGGCAAGATTGCCCACCGCGCAAAGCGCCATCCGTCAGTAGAAAGGTGTTTGCTGCAGCACTTCCGGGTCGCATGGTGGCGCGGCGGATTACATCTCTTCCGCGAAGTTCGGGATACTGTAGTTCGGCGCTTCCTGCGTAATCGCGATGTCGTGCGGATGGCCTTCCACCACGCCCGCCCGGCTGATCCGCATGAACCGCGGCCGCGACCGAAGGTCGTCGATCGTCCGGCACCCGCAGTACCCCATGCCGGCCCGCACGCCGCCCACCAACTGGTACACGAAATCGGCCAGCGACCCCCGATGGGGCACGCGGCCCTCCACGCCTTCGGGCACCAGTTTTTCGCCGCGCCGCCGTTCCACGTCCTGCGCGTACCGGTCGGCCGACCCCTTGACCATGGCCCCCAGCGACCCCATCCCGCGGTAGGCCTTGAAGGTGCGGCCCTTGTAGATGATGATGTCGCCGGGCGCCTCGTCGAGCCCCGCCAACAGGCTGCCCAGCATGACGCTCGACGCCCCCGCCGCCAGCGCCTTCGTGATGTCGCCGCTGTGCCGGATCCCGCCGTCCGAGATGATCGGCACGCCGTGCTTCCCGGCCTCCTTGGCGCAGGCGGCCACGGCGCTGATCTGCGGCACGCCCACGCCGCTGACCACGCGGGTCGTGCAGATCGACCCCGGCCCGATGCCGACCTTGACGGCATCGACGCCGGCCTTCACGAGGTCGGCCACCGCCTCGGCCGTCGCCACGTTCCCCGCCACCAGTTGGATCTTATGGGCGGCTTTCAGTTTTTTGACGGTTTCGACCACGTTGGCCGAGTGGCCGTGGGCCGTGTCCACCACCAGCAGGTCCACGTCCTTCTCGATGAGCCGCTCGGCACGTTCGTAGTCGTGGACGCCCACGGCGGCCCCCACGCGGAGCCGTCCGCGGTCATCGCGGCAGGCGTGCGGGAACTTATGGAGTTTCTCGATATCCTTGATCGTAATCAGGCCGGCGAGCGCGCCGGAGTCGTCCACGAGCGGCAGTTTCTCGACCTTGTTCGCCAGCAGCACACGCTCCGCCTCTTCCAGCGTCGTCGAGGGGGAACCCGTAATCAGGTTCTCGCGCGTCATCACGTCGGCGATCGCCACGTCCTGGCCTTCCATGAACTTCATGTCGCGCCGCGTCAGGATGCCCACCAGCCGGCCGTTCGCGATGATCGGGATCCCCGAGATGTTCTGCTCGTCCATCACCCGCTGGGCCGTGGCCACTCGCTCATTCGGACCCAGCGTCACGGGGTCGGGAATCACGCCGTTGGCGCTGCGTTTGACCTTCTCGACCTCGCGGCACTGGGCGTCGATCGAGAGGTTCTTGTGGATGATGCCGATCCCGCCTTCCTGCGCCAGCGCAATCGCCAGCGCCGACTCGGTCACCGTGTCCATGGCAGCCGAGACGATGGGGATGTTCAGGCCGATCTCGCGCGTCACGCGCGTCGAAGTGTCCGCCTCGCGCGGAACGACGTCGCTGTAGGCGGGGATGAGCAGAACGTCGTCGAACGTGATTCCGTCGCCGATCATGCGATCCGTCAGGGGCATGGGCCTCGGGTCTCCTGCGGCCGGCGCGCTGGTTTCAGAGGCCGCGCGCAATCCGTCGCGGCCAACCTCCGCCGCGGGCCAACGCTCACAGGCCCGGCCGCTCAGGCCTTTCCGAGGATCGCCTTGACCCGTCGGCAGATGGCATCACTATCCAGGCCGACGTACGCGAGCACGTCGTCGGCCGACTTGCCCGACTTCGGCATCCGTTCGGGCGTCATCGTCGATACACGAACGTCCGGACGGTCGCCGGCGGCTACCGCCACGGCGCTGCCCAGGCCGCCCGCGTAGTTGTCTTCCACCACGAGCAGCGTCGCGCCGGCGGCGGCGCCGATGGCTTCGAGAAAATCATCGGCCAGCGGCAGACTGTACGCGTCCACCAGGCCGCACGCAATACCGTCGGCCTTCAGCGCCTCGATCGCCTTCAGCGACTCGTGCACCATGTAGCCCCACGAAACGATCACGAGGTCCTTGCCCTCGGCCAGCACCTTCTGCCCGATCAGGTGGAACACCTCGCCGCTCTTGTAGAGGAACGGCGTCGTCGGCCGCAGCGTCCGCATGTACGCCAGGCCCGCGTAATTCGCCATCAGGCACGTCAGTTTGTACGTCCCGATGGCGTCGCACGGGTTCAGGACAACGGCCCCGGGATGTCCCTTGGGCGTCTCCACGCTCGCGAGCGATCCGAAGAACGCCGTATCGACCACGCCCATCTGGCTGGGCCCGTCGGGTCCCAGGCTCACCCCTGAGTGGCTGCCCACGAGTTTCACGTTCGCGCACGTGTAAGCGGCCATCTCAACCTGGTCGTACGCCCGGACGAGGAACTTGGCGAACGAGTTCGCGAAGGGGATTTTGCCCGTCGCCGCCAGACCCGCCGCCGTCGAGATCATGTTCTGCTCGGCGATGCGGCACTCGACGAAACGGTCCGGGTACGCCTGGCCAAAGAGTTGCGAGAACGTCGAGTTCGACACGTCGGCGTCGAGCGCCACGATCCGGTCCGAGGCCTTCCCGAGCGCCAACAGCGTCAGGCCATAGGCCTGCCGCGTGGCCAGGGCGCCCTTGGCGGCGCCGGCGGCGAACTTCGTGCCCTCGGCCAGTTGCACGAAGTCGGGGTCGGGCATCGCGATGGGTTCGGCCGCCACATCGGGAATCTCGCCCTTCGGCATGGCCGGGCACAGTTGCATGTCGGGCGGCGGGTCGGGCAGTTGGAGTTCCTCGAGCGCCGCTTCCGCCTGCTCCTGTGTCAGCGGCTTGCCGTGGTACCCCACCTGCTGCAGTTCGCTTACGCCCCAACCCTTGGTCGTCCTGGCGATGACGACGACGGGCTTGCCCTCGGGCGGCGCGAGCGACAGGGCCTTTGAGATCGCGTCCGGATCGTGACCGTCGATCACCTCGGCGTGCAGCCCGTACGCCTCGACCTTGGCGGCCAGCACCTCGGCGCTCTGCTGACGGCTCACGTAATCGCTCTGGCCCATCTTGTTGCAGTTGATGACGACCCGCACGTTCGTCAAGGAATGCTCGGCCAGGAAATCGAGGGCCTCCCAGATCTGTCCTTCGCGGCTCTCGCCGTCGCCGCACAGGACGTAGATGGTCTTGTCGCTGCCGTCCATCCGCGCGGCCATGCCCAGGCCCGCCGCCACGCTGACGCCCTGCCCCAGCGATCCCGTAGCCGCATCGAAAAACGGAAACCCGATGGCCGGGTTCGGATGGCCGTCGAGCACGCTGTCGATGTCGCGAAGCGTCGCCAGGTCCTCGACGGTCAACTTGCGAGCGCTCTTGGGATCCGCCCCGACCACGCCGCCCAGGTCGGCATAGGCCGCATACACGATGGGCACCGCGTGGCCTTCCGACAGGACCAGCCGGTCGCTGTGCGGATTCCACGGGTTCGCCAGGTCGTACCGCATCTTGTGGTACATGAGGACGGCCGTGATGTGGGCCAGGCTGTTGGCGGAACTCGGATGCCCGGACCCTGCGGCAGCGGTCATCTCGACCGCCAGGCGGCACAACTGGATGGCCTTGTAGCGAATCGCATCGGCGAAACTCATCCGAAGCCTCCTTCTGGCACCTTCCCGGAAAAGACATCGGGCAAACCCCGGCGAAAACCGAGGTCTGCCCGCTCCGCCGGTATCCCTATGTAGTGAAATCCGCACCCCGCGTCAACAAGATTTTCAGGATGCCGGCACAAGGCGCACGGCGCGCTCCCCTTCGGGTCGCGGCTAAAAAGGTCGTTGCCGTTGCCGTTGCCGTTGCCGTTGCCGTTGCCGTTGCCGTTGCCGTCGCCGTTACCCAATTCTCAGCCGTTCTCTGCGTTCTCTGCCCTCTCTGCGATCTCCCTGGCACGGGTACGGCCGTGCCGTGGCCGGCTGCGTTAAAGGCCGTTGCCGCTTGCCCGCCGTCCTGCCCGGCAGCCCAGGCGGGCGTCTCCCCCCTTTGGGGGGACGGAAGGGGGGCGAACGGCCACAAACCGTTCCCCCTTGGGGGTGTGACGTAATCGCGTTGGCACGACAGGCGGCGGGTTCCATCGTTGACACCCTTTGTCAACATGGGTAAGATTGGAACTGAAAACGCTCCCTGTGGTACGGCTCTTGTTCTGAACAGGTGCCTGATGGGAGCGCAAGCCGCCGAGTGACGGCCCAATGATTCGGTTCTGAGAGACTTCCCGGCTCAGAATCGTCGCGAACTCTGCCGGGAAGAACGTAAGGGGAAGTACCAGTGGCTACAGGAAAAGTGAAGTGGTTCAATGACAGCAAGGGCTTCGGGTTCATTGAACAGGACAACGGGGCGGACGTGTTTGTCCACCACACCGCCATCCAGGGCGAGGGGTTCAAGTCCCTTGCCGAGGGTGACGCGGTTGAGTTCGACGTACTCCAGGGCGAAAAGGGCCCGAAGGCCGAGAACGTGAGGCGCATGAGTCAGCCGGCTGCGGCGCCCGAACCGCCGCCGGTGCCTGAGCCCCCGGCGCCGCCCGAACCGGCGGCAGAAGCCGAGATGGAGGCCGAAGCCGAAGAGGAGACGTCCGAGGTGGCCGACGAGGAAGAGGACGAAACCGAGGAAGAGGACGAAACCGAGGAAGAGCCCGAGTAGCACCGGCCCGGCCGTGACAACAACCGGATGCAACAAGGGCGGCATTCCCTTACGGGGTGCCGCCCGGTTTTTCATCTCCTGCGGCCGGGCCGCCTTGCGCTCCCGTGCCTGCAGATTGGCATCATCGCAGGTTGGTACTTGCGCGGCGTGCATCCGTGCGCAAGCGGGTGTTAGCGTATCTGAGGATGACCAGCGAGTGCGGCGGCAGGTTGACCACGCCGGTAATTGTCGGTGGCGACGAAACTGACGTAGGCCTCCGGGGTCGGCCAGGGCGGAGTCGATGATGACCACCGGCACGCCCGCCTGCCCGGCCGCGCGGACGGGCGCGATGAGCGCCTTGTCGTCGAGCGGCGCCAACACGATGCCGTCCACACGCTTCTGGACGAACGTCTCGACCAGACTGATCTGAGCGCCGCGGTCGTCCTCGACGGCGGGCCCCTGCCAGATGATCCTGACGCCATCGAGTTCCCGCTCGGCCTTCCTCGCCCCCGCGTGGATCGACTTCCAGAAGACGTGCATCGTGGCCTTGGGGATGACCGCGATCGTCAGCGGTCCGGCTCGGACGGCGCGGAAGGATCGTCCACCTCGCCGCAACCGACGGCCAAGAGCAGAAGCGTGCCGATGAGGAAAAGGCTGAGCATCTCGCGCGGCATCGTGTCACCTCCTGACGTGTCTTCGGAGCCGGCCTGCAACCCACCGTCTCCGATTCTACGCGTCAGCACGACGCCCCGCAAGGGCGCCGGGCGCGTTCCGCATTCCGCGTTTGTGTTCGTTGGAGTCTTAAGAATCTCCAAGTTGGGGAGAGCAGTACTTCACTCCGGCTGGCACGCAGCACCCGGCCCTTGCCCAACCGTAACAGCCGCCAGGCTTGAGGCCTGCGGCCTGAGGCTTGCGGCTTGCGGCTGGCATCTCCAGCACTACCCCCTCGACCTCTGCCCCACCTTCTGCTACACTTCCCCGGCCAGGCAACCCAACCCTTCACAAGGAGACTGGCATACGCCTAACCCTCGGACAGTCCGGACGGCCGAGGCGTGCGGGAATCTCGGCCGGCCCAATCTGCACTCCGGCCAATGCAAGAGGCCACGATCCGTGCGTCTATATCTGATAAACCCGAATAATAATCCGCTGGTCAGCCTTGCCAGGAAGAACCGCTGGACGAAGTACCGTGTCTGGAAGCCTCTGGGGCTTCTGGTCCTGGCCGGCCTGACCCCGCCCGAGTGGGAAGTCAGGATCATTGACGAGAACCTCGACGTACCGGACTACGAGGCCCTGCCCCGGCCGGATCTCGTGGGCATTACCGCCTTTACCTCGCAGGCGCCGCGCGCGTACGAACTGGCGGGTCAGTTTCGCGCCCGCGGCGTGCCGGTCGTTATGGGAGGTATCCATGCCTCCGTGTGCCTGGAAGAGGCGATGGAGCACGTGGACTCGGTGGTAACGGGAGAGGCCGAGAGTGTCTGGGCACACGTTCTGGAAGACGCCAAGCGAGGCCTCTTGGAGCCCGTGTATGCCGGCGAGTTCGTCAGCATGGAAGACGTTCCGCCGGCTCGGAATGACCTGTTGACGAGCGGCTACGCCTTCGGTTCGATTCAGACCACGCGTGGCTGCCCGCTCGATTGCAGTTTCTGCAGCGTGTCCGTTTTCAACGGGAAACGTTACCGGCAACGGCCTATCGAGAACGTCGTGGAGGAATTCCGGACCATTCGGGAGAGGCTGGTCCTGATCGTTGACGACAATCTCATCGGCACGAGTCGCAAGCACATTGCCCGCGCCAAGGACCTTTTCCGGGCCATGATCCACGCGAATCTGCGCAAAAAGTGGATTTGCCAGGCGACCATCAACATGGCCGATGACGACGAACTGCTGACGCTGGCGGCCAAAGCAGGCTGCAAAGGCGTCTTCGTTGGCTTTGAGTCGCCGACCGAGGAGGGGCTGGCGGAGGTCGGCAAAAAATTCAACATCCTGAAGGGACGCGATTTCAGGGCCTCCGTTGCCCGCCTGCAACGCCACAACATCTTCGTGGCCGGTTCCTTCATCATGGGGCTGGACACGGATGAACGGGGCATTGGCACGCGGATCGCCGACACCGCCGAACGCTACGGCGTGGACCTCCTCAACGTGCTGTTCCTGACGCCGCTGCCCGGGACGCGCCTGTGGCACGAGATGAAATCGCAAGGCCGCATCGCCGCCAACTCGTTCCCGGAGGATTGGAAGGATTTCACGCTGACGTTCCCCGTGGCCCGGTACAACCATCTGTCCTGGGCTGATATCCTCCAAGAGATGAATGCCTGTGACCGGAGATTCTACTCCGTGCGGCGGATCCTGCACCGAGTATGGACCAGCCTCTGGCAAAGGCGCTGGCCCCTGTTCACGACAGTGAGTAATCT
>DATKXP010000358.1:0-16148 GCA_035529015.1 Phycisphaerae bacterium
GACGCGGCCGTACGTCGGCTTCATGCCCACCACACCGCACAGGGCCGCCGGCTGGCGGATGGAACCGCCCGTGTCGGACCCCAGGGCGATGGGCGCCATGCGTGCGGCAACGGCCGCAGCGCTTCCGCCGCTCGACCCGCCGGGCACGCGGTCAAGGTCCCAGGGGTTGTGAGTGGCTTCGAAGCCGGAGTTTTCGGTCGATGACCCCATGGCGAACTCGTCGAGGTTCGTCTTGCCGACGATCACGGCACCCTCGTCGAGCAGCCGCTCGACCACGTGGGCGTTGTACGGCGCACGCCAGTCTTCGAGGATGCGGCTGGCGCAGGTCGTGGGCTGGCCGTCGTCGGTGCACATGTTGTCCTTGACGGCCACGGGAACGCCGGCGAGCAAGCCCACGTCCTGCCCTGAGTCGAGGCGTTTATCGATCTCAGCGGCGCGGCGGCGGGCGCCGTCCGGGTCGGTCGAGAGGAACGCCTTGACCTTGGGGTTGAGGCGGTCGATGGCGTCAAGGCTGGCCTCGGTCGCCTCGGCGGCGGAGAGGTCCCGCGCCCGGAGGGCGTCTCGCATCCGGCAGGCTGTCAGGTCAATCGTGGCCATGGGACGTGTCTACGCACGGAAGTCGTTGCGCGGCGGGTCTCCGCACCCGCCGCGAATGCAACCTGTTCCGCGCGGCGGGTGCGGAGACCCACCGCGCCATGCTCTCCTGCACTCATCCGTGAACTGCTCTACGCACCGCTGCCGTCGTCGATGACGCGGGGGACGCGGAAAAACATATCGGCGGACTCGGGCGCCCCGCCGATCGCCCTCTGCGGATCCAGACCCGGCCGCGGCTCATCCTCGCGGAGCACGTTGTGGATCGGCAGGGCGTGGGCCAGCGGTTCGACGCCGCTCGTGTCCAGTTCGTTCAGTTTGTCCACGTAGTCGAGAATGGACGAGAGTTGTCCGGCAAACCGTTCGACCTCCTCGTCCGTCAGGCGGATACGGCTGAGGGTGCCGACCTTGAGCACGTCGTCCTTGGAGAGGGGCATGCGGCAGTTCCTTGGGCGGCGGCACGCGAGCCTGAACGCGTGACGGCGTGCCCGCGACCGTAAGGTCGCGGCTCGGCCCACCTTTGCCGGCCTATTCGGCGGCCTGCGGGACGATGCGTTTGGAGCGTTTCTTGATCTTGCCGCTGCGCAGACACTGGGCGCAGATGCGCATCCGCTTGCGCGTGCCGTCGGGCAGTTCGACACGAACGCGCTGCAGGTTCGCGCTGAACCGGCGTTTGGTGATGCCGGTAATCTTGCGGCCGACGCCGCCCAGATACTTCGCCTTGCCGCGGCGCGAGATGCTCGAGCCGAACCCCGGTCCCTTGCCGCACACTTCACACTTGGCTGACACGTGAAACCTCCAAACCATCGCGGTCCGACGAAACGCAAGAGGGGGATTATAGCGTTGCGGCCGGCGTGTTCAAGGGGATTCCCGGAGGACGCCGGAATCACGTGTGGCACCCCTGGAATCGGGCGGGGGGCGATCGGTCCAGACCATTCCTACGGAGCCGTACCATGGATTTGCCGAAGGAGCCACCTTGCCGCCTCGTCAACGGTGCGCTTGTTCTCGTCGCGGCCGACCATGTGATTGGCTTCGCGCATGAGGTCTATCGGTACGGCGCCGATCAGGGGTCGAAGGGTCTCGGCCAAGCGCGGCATCTTTGCCGCCTTCGGTGAAAGCAGCAGAACCGCATCGTAGGGCGGGATGGCATTGCTCGGATCCTCCAGCACAACCAGGTCGTAGGCCGTGATGCGGCCGTCGCTGGAGAACGCGGCAATGACGTCCACGTCGGCGTTTTGGACGGCCTTGTACATGAAGGTGGACTGGTACTGGCGCCGGCCGGCAAAGCGAAGGCCATAGGCGTCGCGGATGGTCGGCCACTCGGGTCGGCCGAAGAACTCGTAACTGCCACCGATCTGCATCGTCGGCGTGTGGGCGGCCAAGCCGGCTATGGTGCGGACACCCAACGCCTCGGCACGCTCGCGGCGCATGGCCAGCGCGTAGGCGTTCTCGAAGCCCAGGGCGCCCAAGCAGACGATACCATGCTCGTGCTTCAGCCAGGCGGTCACCTCGCGCAGCACGGTCTGCGCGTCGGCGATGTCCTCGCGGCCCATATAGTTGACCCAAATCGTGCCGGAGTAATCGACGTAACAGTCGATCTCGTTTCCGGCAAGGGCTCGGAAGACGACGGTGGATCCGAGTCCCTCGCGTGTCGTGGCTTCGATGCCGGCGTCGGCCAGCCGGTCGCGCACCACGGCGGCCAACACGTACTGTTCGGCGAACGTCTTGGCGCCGACGACGACTTCCCGGCGGGCGCCGCCGGCACGCCCGCACACCACCAGCGGCGACAAACCGCCACCAATGACGAGAACCAGCCCGATCGCCGCCGCGAAGGCTCGCATGCTGCTGCGGTTTGCCGCCGCCGACTGCATCAGCCCGATCAACTGGTCAAGCACAATGGCCAGGGCGGCGGCGACGGCGCACCCGAACAGGACCGAGATCCAGTTCTCCATGTGCAGGCCCGCGAAGATGTAGTTGCCGAGGCTCGCTTGGCCCACGGGTGTTGACAGCGTGGCAATGCCGACTACCCAGACCGTGGCCGTCCGAATTCCCGCGATAATGACCGGCAGGGCGAGCGGCAGTTCCACGCGGAACAGCACCTGCCGCGGCCGCATACCCAGGCCCCGCGCCGCTTCCGTCATGGCCGGGTCCACGTTCAGGATGCCGGTCACGGTGTTCCGCAGGATGGGCAACATGCTGTAGAGCGTCAAGGCGATGATCGTCGGCAGAAAGCCTAACGCCGAGAACGAGAGACCCAACGCGCGTTCCGTCACATACGCCACGGCCAGAAGCACCGGATAGAACAGCGCCAGGAGCGCCAGGCTCGGAATCGTCTGGATGACACTTGCCACCGTCAGGACGGGCCATCGGAGCATGCGGCTGCGGGCCGCGAGGACGGCAAGGGGAAGACTCAGCGCCATACCGATGGCCAGCGCCAGGGCGCTGATGAGCACGTGCTGCCCCAGGTACTCCGGCAGGTCGGCCAAGCAGGCCGACAGGCGCTGGATTGTCTGTTCGTTGATCAGGGCTCGGTTTCCTCGACGAGGGCCTCCAGGCGGTCGGCCTGCTGCTTCGGCGTCTGCATGAGTTGTCGGACATAGGCATCGGCCGGTGCGGTCAGCAGGTCGCGGGGCGCGCCCACCTGGACGAGGCGGCCGCTGCTGAGGACGGCAATCCGCGACGCCATGAGCAGGGCCTCGGTCATGTCGTGGGTCACCATCACGGTAGTCAGGCCGAGCCGGTCGTGGATACGCCGGTACTGGTCCTGAAGCGAGGCCCGGGTTATCGGGTCCAGCGCGCCGAACGGTTCGTCCATGAGCATGATCTTGGGTCGGACGGCCAACGCGCGCGCTACACCGACGCGCTGCTGCTGTCCGCCGGACAGGCGGCGCGGCATGCGGTCTGCGAACTCCGCCGGAGGCATGTCCACCATGTCGAGCAACTCACGGACGCGCTCCTCGATCTGCGGACGCGTCCATCCCTGCAGGCGAGGCACAATGGCCACGTTCTGCGCCACCGTCATGTGGGGGAACAAGCCGATCCGCTGAAAGACGTACCCGATACCACGTCGAAGCAGGACCGGGTCGTGGTCGCGAACGTTCTGGCCATCGACCTCGATGCGGCCGGCCGTGGACTCGATGAGCCGGTTGATCATCTTGAGGGTCGTCGTCTTGCCGCAGCCGCTCTCGCCCAGCAGCACCATCAGTTCACCGCGTTCGACTCCGAGGGTCAGGTTGCGGACAGCCAGCGTCCTGCCCCCGTCGTAGGACTTGCTGACGTGATGGAGACGGATCATCGCCGGTGTCTCACGGGCTGGTCCACTCGTCGTCGAGGTCGCGCACCTTCCGGGCGACCATGGCGACGTAATGCAGCGGCTTGCCGGAGATCGACAAGCGATGGCGGTAGCGGCGATAGGCTTCGAGGCGGATGATGCGGTCGGCCCGCAACTCGTCGATCAGTCGGCCGAATCCGGTGCGGTCCGCCTCGTACAGAAAGTCTTCCTTGATGTTGAACGTCAGCCAGGCGGGGGTTTCAAGCAAGTCGAGGGCCTTGAGGAACGCTGCCGCCGGGATGTCGCCGTAGCCCAGGGCCGCCACACAAGTCATGCAGTTCAGGCGATGGTGCCGAATGCGGCGTTCGACGTCCTCCGGCAGGTCGGTCAGGTCTTCCACAAGGTAATCCACGTAAACGTGCGCGCGATCGCGCAGCGCCGCGTGGCGGGCTTCCTCGATGATGTCGATGCCGACAAGGCATTCGGCGCCGAGGTTCCACATCTGTTCGCCCACCATGCCGTTGCCCGCGCCGACATCGAACACGCGCAGCGCATCGGCCGGCTGTCGGTGCTGGGTCAGCACGTCCGCGAACACCTGCACACACCAACGAGGCGAACAGCACCGCAGGGTGCGATAGAACAGCGCCTCATACAGGCCGGGCACGTCGTAGATGCGGCCGTAATCGTGCAGCCGCAGCCGGTGCCAGTCGCCGTCCATCAGCAGTTCGACCCACTCCTCGTCTTGGTCGAGATCCGCGTGGACGTCTGGGAACCGGAACGTCAGACTCTCCTGGTCGGCAAAGCGATGGGTAAGGATACTGTCCTCGGTAAATAACATGGTAGCGCCTCTGTGCAAACGTCTAGAGAGAAACTCAAAGGACCGCGTGAGGCGACGGCGAAACCGTCACGGCTCAGAGGCGCGGATGACCGCTGCGAAATGGTGCAGATACGCCATACGAACATGCTACCCAACGAGGTCCCGAAATGCAACGAAAAACCTGGGCATGACCCCGTGCCGACGCGGCAGTGGCGGGGTCTGGTCGGACGCAGTCTTGTTTTTCGCTTGCTCCATCGGCCTGCGCCCGGTACACAATGTGCCTTCTTTTCCCGCGCGGCGGGCAGGATTGCCCACCGCGCCAGCCCCAAGTGGGGCGATGCGAAGTTGGCAAAGTAGCGATCGTTTGCGCCACCGGGGGGAGGTCCCCATCACAGCAGCCAGAGGAAAGGTAAAACCATGAAAGGAAGGTTCTGGAGCGGCGTTCGTGTCGCCCTCGGCGTGACACTGCTCGTCCTTATGGGACTCATCGCCACGAACGTCTTCAGCGGGGAGGCGGCCGCGCCGGTCGGCGCCGCTGCCGAAGTTAACTCGCAGCCCCTGCCGCGCGCGTGGTACCTGGCCTTCGGCGGATCGGTCCTCGCCCTGATCATGGCCTTCTACTTCTACAAGAACGTCATGAGAGAGAGCGAAGGCACCGAGCAGATGGCCGAGATCGCAGCCGCCGTCCGCGAAGGCGCCTATGCGTACCTCAAGCAGCAGTACAAGGTTGTGGCGATCTTCTTTGCCATCGTCTGCGGGCTGCTGGCCGTCATGGCGTTCGGCCTGCACGTTCAGCACACGCTGGTGCCGTTTGCGTTTCTGACGGGCGGTTTCTTCTCGGGCCTGGCCGGCTTTATCGGCATGAAGACGGCCACCCAGGCGTCGGCCCGGACGGCGAACGCCGCCAAGAGGAGCCTGAACCGCGGTCTGACGGTGGCGTTCCGCGCCGGGGCCGTCATGGGCCTGACGGTCGTGGGCCTGGGCTTGCTGGACATCACCTTGTGGTTCCTGTTTCTGCACCAGGTTTGGGGCCACTGGGCCACGGCGACGTTTGCGTGGGAACCGATGACCCTGGAGCAGATTACGGTCGTCATGCTGTGCTTCGGCATGGGCGCGTCGAGCCAGGCCCTGTTCGCCCGCGTGGGCGGGGGCATCTACACGAAGGCCGCCGACGTGGGGGCCGATCTCGTGGGCAAGGTCGAGGCCGGCATCCCCGAAGACGACCCGCGCAACCCCGCGACCATCGCCGACAACGTGGGCGACAACGTCGGCGACGTCGCCGGCATGGGCGCCGACCTGTACGAGTCGTATTGCGGCTCGATCCTGGCGACGGCGGCGCTGGGGGTGGCGGCCATCTTCGGCATGCAGAACCTGTACGCCGACAAGATCACCCCCGAGACCCAGATCAACCTGCTGATGGCGCCGATGGCCCTGGCCGGGCTGGGCATCATCGTCTCGATCATCGGCGTCTTTGTCGTGCGGACCAAAGAGGGCGCCTCGATGAAACAGTTGATGGCCGCCCTGAACCGCGGCATCTACCTGTCGAGCGCCCTGGTCATTGCGGCGACGGCGCTCGTGATCTGGTGGCTCGGCCTCCCGTGGGGGATCTTCGGCAGCGTCGTGGCGGGGCTGGTGGCCGGCATCGTCATCGGATGGGCCACCGAACGGTACACCTCGGCCGACTTCGGGCCGACGCGCGGCATCGCCAACCAGGCCAAGACGGGCCCGGCCACCGTCATCATCGACGGCATCGCCACCGGCATGCTTTCGACGTGGATACCGATCCTGGCGGTGGGCGCGGCCATGATCGTGGCCTTCGCCCTTCCCGGCGGCTTCTCGGACATCACGCTGGGCCTGTACGGGGTGGGCATTGCGGCGGTGGGCATGCTCTCGACCCTCGGCATCACGCTGGCGACCGACGCCTACGGGCCCATCGCCGACAACGCCGGCGGCAACGCCGAGATGAGCGGACAGCCGCCCGAAGTCCGCAAACGCACCGACGCCCTCGATTCGCTCGGCAACACGACCGCCGCCATCGGCAAAGGCTTCGCCATCGGTAGCGCCGCCCTGACGGCACTCGCCCTGCTGGCCGCCTACGTCGAGGAGGTCCGCGTCGGCATGCACCGCGAGGCGGCGGCGGCCTACCAGTACACGCAGGCCGGTACGGTCTACGGCCTGGGCTACGGCAAGTTTGCCCAGGGCGTGGTGCCCGAGGCCGAGGCCGAGACGCTTGCCCAGAAGGAGAAGGCGACGGCCGTTTACGTGGAGGTCGCGGGCAGGGCCGAGAACGCCGTCGAGCGGACGTTCGGCGATAAGACGCTGTTCCTGGTCCCCGTGGCGGCGGGCACAACGGCCAAGGCGAAGTTGCCGGAGATCGGCGACTACCAGGCGGGGATGCTCGATTTCATGCGGCACTACGGCGTCACGCCGATGAACCCGAAGTTCCTGGTCGGCGCGTTCAGCGGCGTGCTGCTGGCGTTCGTGTTCTGTGCCCTGACGATGAAGGCCGTCGGACGGGCCGCCGGCGCCATGATCGACGAGGTCCGCCGCCAGTTCAAGGCGATCCCCGGCATCATGGAGGGGACGGCCAAGCCGGACTATGCGTCGTGTGTCATGATTGCCACGAGCGGCGCCCAGCGGGCGATGGTCCTGCCGAGTTCGCTGGCCATCGTCGTGCCGATCGTGGTGGGCCTGCTCCTGGACGTTTCGGGCGTGCTCGGCCTCCTGGTGGGTGGTCTGACGGCGGGCTTCGCCGTGGCGGTCTTCATGGCCAACGCCGGCGGCGCGTGGGATAACGCCAAGAAGTACATTGAGGGCGGGGCGCTGGGCGGCAAAGGCTCCGAAGC
Source organism: Phycisphaerae bacterium (assembly GCA_035529015.1). Taxonomy (GTDB): domain Bacteria; phylum Planctomycetota; class Phycisphaerae; order FEN-1346; family FEN-1346; genus JAUVZF01. Next base: position 7,526 of record DATKXP010000358.1, read on the forward strand.
GCACAAGGCGGCGGTGGTCGGCGACACGGTCGGCGACCCCTTCAAGGACACCTCCGGACCGTCGCTCAACATCCTCATCAAACTGATGAGCATGGTCAGCGTGGTCTTTGCCGGTCTGATCGTGAAGTTCGGCCCCATCATCGGCGACTGGCTGCACATCGGCTGGGACCACCTGGCGAAGTAATGGCCAAGACAAGGAGCACAGCCCGCCGCCTCGCCATCCGGATGGCGCGGGTGTGCGCCGAGAACCGCTGCCGCGACGTCGCGGTCCTCGACCTGCGCAAGTTGTCGCCCGTCACGGATTTCTTCGTGGTGGGCACGGGCACGTCGGCCCGTCAGATGCGCGCGGCAGCGCGGCGGGTCGTCGAGGCCGGAAAGGAACTCGGCGACAAACCATTCGGCGTCGAAGGCGTTGACTCGGCGGCGGGTGCCGACGACGCCCGCTGGCTGCTCATCGACTACGTGGACGTGGTGGTTCACGTCTTTACGGACGCGTCGCGCACGTACTACGACCTGGACCTGCTCTGGGGCGACGCCGCGCGGATCGACTGGAAGAAGGGCTGGACGCCCAGCGAACCCGACGACACCCACTAGCCGCCAGCGGCAGCGAGCGGCGAGGGTCAACTCATGACGAACGTGCAGCGAACGCTCGATGATCGGCTGACGGCGGCCATCCGCGCGGCCTTCCCCGACGCGGCCGACGCGCCCGCGATCGTCATGCAGGCGCAGGACGAGCGGTTCGGCGATTACCAGGCGAACGGGGCCATGGCCCTGGCGAAACGCCTGGGCAAGAAGCCGCGCGACGTGGCGGCCGAGATCGTCGCGAAGGCCGACCTGGCGGGGATTGCCGAGACGCCCGAGATCGCCGGGCCCGGCTTTATCAACATCACGCTCTCGCCCGACTGGCTTGCCGCGCGGCTGGCGGAGATGCTGACCGACCAGCGATTGGGCGTGCCCTCCCCTGCCGAGCGTCAAACCATCGTCGTGGACTACTCCGCGCCGAACCTGGCGAAAGAGATGCACGTCGGCCACCTGCGCTCCACGATTATCGGCGACGCCCTGGTGCGAGTGCTTGAGTTCCTCGGCCACACCGTCATCCGCCAGAACCACGTCGGCGATTGGGGGACGCAGATTGGAATGCTTGTCGCGTACATTGAACGCGAAGGACTGATTCAGCCAGTTGAGGACTGGCAAGAAGCCTTCTTCTCCGACAAGGTGCTTGATGATCTGGAGGCTCTGTACCGTGAATCCAAGCAGATGTTCGATGCCGACGACGAGTTCGCACGTGAGGCGCGCGAAACGGTGGTCAGGCTTCAGGGGGGAGATGAGCGCACGCTGAACATCTGGCACTGCTTCCTGGTGGTGTCCGTCGGCCATTGCCGGAAGGTCTATGAACGCCTCGGCGTGCTCCTGACCAACGACGACATCCGTGGCGAATCGGCTTACAACGACGTCTTGCCGGGCATCGTCGAGGCCCTGACGGCCAGGGGCCTGCTCAGCGAGTCGGAAGGTGCCCAGTGCGTCTTCCTCGACGAGTTTAAGGCGAAGGACGGCTCACCCCTGCCGCTCATCGTCCAGAAATCCGACGAAGGCTACCTGTACGCGACAACGGACCTTGCCGCCATTGCCTTCCGGACGGGCAACCTGCCCGAAACCGCCAATCCGAGTTCCGAAATCCGAAATCCGAAATCCCCGCGGGCCAAGCGCGTCCTGTACGTCGTCGATGCCCGCCAATCGCTGCACTTTCGGATGGTCTTTGCCGTGGCAAGAGCCGCGGGCTTCGCGTCCGAGGACGTGTCGCTGGAGCACGTCGGTTTCGGAATGATGCTCGGCCCCGACAGCCGGCCGTTCAAGACGCGCGAAGGCGGCACCGTCAAACTCATGGACCTCATTGACGAGGCCGAGAAACGCGCCCGCACGCTGCTCGAAGAGAAGCAGGCCGAACTGCCCGAGGACCAGCGCACGGTTTCGGACACAGACAAACCGGAGATCGCCCGCATCGTCGGCATCGGTGCCCTCAAGTACGCCGACCTCGCCCAGAACCGCACGAAGGACTACGTCTTCTCGTGGGACAAGATGCTCTCGCTCGACGGCAACACGGCCCCGTACATGCAGTACGCCTTCGCGCGGATCCACAGTATCGCCCGGAAGGGCGGCCTCGACCTGGCTGAGGTGGCCCGAGAGCCGACACCGGGTGAAGCCTTTTCGCTCGCCGAACCGGCCGAGCGCCGGCTGGCGGTGGCGCTGCTTCAGTTCCCCGAGACGGTCGAGGCCGTCGCGGCCGAGTGCCTGCCGCACGTCCTCTGCGGGTACCTGTACCGCCTGGCCGGCGCGTTCATGGGGTTCTACGAGACGTGCCCCGTCCTGAAGGCTGAGGAACCGGTCCGCACCAGCCGCCTGCGGCTGTGTGCCCTCACCGCCAAGGTCATCGAGAAAGGCCTCGGCCTGTTGGGTATCGAAACGGCCGAACGCATGTAAACGCCGCTCCGAGCCGCGGCCTATTGGTCGCGGGCACCTTCATCCGCCTGGCGTTAACGATCATGCGCATCTTCGAGATTTTCCGCAGCATCCAGGGCGAGACGACACGGGTCGGCGTCCCGATGGATTTCGTGCGTCTGGCCGGATGCGACCTGGCGTGCTCGTACTGCGACACGCCCGAAGCCCGCGACGCCGCTGCCGGCCGCGAGATGACCGTAGCGGACGTCCTTTCTGCGCTGCCTTCCCCTCCCCTTCCCTTCGTGGTGATCACGGGCGGCGAGCCGATGCTGCAGGTCGAAGAGGTCAACCGCCTGGTCGCCGCGCTGATTGCGAGCGGCCGCAAGGTCCTCGTCGAGACGTCCGGCGCCCACCCGATCGACGTGCTGGACGAGGGCGCGATCCGCATCCTCGACGTCAAGACACCCGGCAGCGGCATGGCGGAGCACATCGTCTGGCCGAACCTGGAGCGTCTGCGGCCCTGCGACGAGGTCAAGTTCGTTTTGACCGACCGCACCGACTACGCATGGGCGCGCCAGGTGGTGGAGCGTCACGGCCTCCCGGAGAGGCTGCCCGTCCTCTTCGGCGCCGCCCGGGGGCACCTTGCCCTGCGGACGCTGGCCGGCTGGCTGCTCGATGACGGCCTCCCGGTGCGGCTTAACGTGCAGTTGCACAAGGACTTGCGGCTGCCCTAAGCATCCTGCCAAAGCGCCTGTATTTCGGTTCACGACCTTCTTGACAGCGGGTGGGCCGGCGCCTATACTGCCGTGCTCTTTGAACTGTGACTGTGCACCCTATGCCAGAGGGGAAGGCGTCGATGCGGTCTCGAGACCTTGAGAACTTCCGGAGAGTCCTGCTTGCCAAGCGGCGTATCCTGGCCGGTGACGTGAACGGCCTGGAGCAAGCCGCCCTGCACAACAGCCGTCAGGACGCCAGCGGCGACCTCTCGAAGGTGCCGCTCGACATGGCCGACATCGGCTCCGACAACTACGAGCAGGAGTTTACGCTCGGCCTGATCGAGACCGAGCAGGCAACGCTTCAGGAAATCGATGAAGCCCTGGGCCGAATCGACAGCAAGTCTTACGGGAAGTGCGAGCGATGTGGCCAGCTGATCCCCGTGGCACGTCTCAGGGTCAAGCCCCACGCCAAGTACTGCATCGAATGCCGACGCCAGGAAGAAAAGGGCTTGCTGTAGCCGACGGAGGCAGCCACCTTCGCCTCTGGCTGACCGTCGGCCTTGGCACCTTCGCGGACCTCGCCAGCAAATACCTCGGCTGGGACTTCCTCGGCGGCCCGCCTGAGGGCGGCGGCCGCATCGTCTCGGTCCTTCCCGGATGGCTCCGGCTCGTGGCGAGCGAGAATCCGGGCATCGTCTTCGGCATCGATTTCGGCGCGTACCTGGGTCTGGGCCCGGCGGCTGGCCAGATCGTGACGGTGGTTCTGACGGCCGCAACCTCGGCGCTGATCTTCTACGTGTTCGCCACGTCGCAATCCCGGCAGCGGTGGATCCACGTCTGGTGCGGCCTTATTCTGGCGGGTGCGGCGGGAAACCTGTTCGACCGGATCGCCTTCGGCCACGTCCGCGACCTCGTCCAGTTCACCGTCGAAATGGGCGGCAGGCCCCTCTGGCCGTTCGTGTTTAACCTGGCCGACGTGTACCTGGTGGTCGGCGTGATTGCCGTGGCGTGGACGATGTTGTTCGGCTCTGGCGCGCGGGAAGCCGAACGCGGCGAGAACCGCGCCGGCAAGGAGTCCTGACGTGGCTGCTCCCAGCCGCGACGAAGCGTCCATGCAGCGTGCCCTCGACCTGGCCGCCCAGGGACTCGGCCGCGTCGAACCGAATCCCATGGTCGGCGCCGTCATCGTCCAGGGCGAGTGTGTGGTCGGCGAGGGCTACCACGCACGGTTCGGCGGACCGCACGCCGAGGTCGTTGCGCTCGAGAAGGCCGGGGAGACGGCGCGCGGCGCGGAACTCTTCGTCACGCTCGAACCCTGTTGCCACCACGGCAAGACGCCGCCGTGTACCGATGCGATCCTGGCCGCAGGCATCGGCCGCGTGGTCGCGGCCGTGGCGGATCCGTTCCCGGAGGTGTCCGGGCGCGGCCTGGCGATTCTGGAAGAGGCCGGCGTGAAGGTGGAGGTCGGCGTGCTTGAGTCGCGGGCCCGCCGCCTGAACGCCGCCTACTTCAAGCGTCAGGAGACGGGCCTGCCGCTCGTCATCGCCAAGTGGGCCATGACGCTCGACGGCCGGCTTGCGACGGCGTCGGGCGAGAGCCGGTGGATCTCGTCCGAGGCGAGCCGACGGCGGGTCCACGAGGTCCGCCGCACCTCGGACGCCGTGCTGGTCGGGTCCCGAACCGCACTCAGGGATGAACCGTCGCTCACGGTCCGGCACGTCGAGCCGTATCCGGAGCGCGGTCAGCCGACGCGAGTCATTCTCGACACGCACCTCGCCCTTGATCCGGCGCGCGAGCCGGCGCGTTCGGCCGACCAGGTGCCGGTGATCGTTTACACCTCGGCGGCCACACTTGCCGCACGCGCCGAAGAGGCCGAAGCGTTGCGGCGGGCCGGATGCGAGATCGTCCCCGTGCCGCCGGCCGCCGCCGGACTCTCGCTGGCGTCCGTGCTCCAGGACCTTGGCAAGCGGGAGATGTCGCGCGTCCTCGTTGAAGGCGGGGCACGCGTCTTCGGCTCGCTCTTTGCCGAACGGCTGGTTGACCGGGTGATGGTCTTTGTGAGTCCGCGAGTCCTCGGCAGTGCCGACGCGCTCGGACCCGTGGCGGGACCCGACGGGCGCGAACTGCTGGAGGCGCTTGAGGTGGCCGACGTCACCGTCGAGGGCGTGGGTCCTGACCTGATGATTCAAGGACGGGTGGGCAAGTTCTGAACCGGTTCACGCTTGTGTGTACCCACGCATGCGGCGCGGCGGCTCTCCTGAGCCGCCGCGTCGTGGACTCTTGGATCTGAGATTTGAGATTTCAGATGTGAGATGTGAGATCTGCGATTTGAGATCTGAGATCTGAGATGTGAGATCTGAGATTTGAGATCCGAGATTTGAGATCCGAGATTGCAGAACGCGACGGACAAGAGGACCCGTCGCGCGTCGGTTCACTTCTGAGACCGTCCCAGGCCTACCACGTCCCGTAGCGGGCTTGCCACAACTCGAGGAGCCGCCGGGCCCGGTCTTCGTCGCTCATACCCTCAAGAACCGCGCGGTCTTGAGGGCTGAGCGTGTTCATGAACGCCCTGAGTTTCACCGCCCGGGTCCGGTAGAACTCCTGACGCTGCTCGGGCAGGCGACGAAACGCCGCATACCGCTCGAACACACTCTCGCGCTCCCCCCAATCCATCTCGGCCAGCCGCCAGTACCGGTCGAGTACGGCCCGGCGCCGGTCGTCCGACAACGATTGCCAGCGGATCGTGTTGGCCTGCGTCTCGCGCGGGTCGAGCGCCAGCCGGTCCGACAGATCCAAGGGCCCGGCAGCCTCAATCGACCGCCCTCGCGGCTTGTCCTTCGGGGCGGTAGCCTCCGCGCCGGGGTGCGAGACGCCGCCGATCAGGATCTGCGGCCCCACGATGCCGGCAACCAAGCCGCACGCCAGCGCCGTCGCCAGGCACACGAGCATCAGGCGGATGCGCCGGTGCCGGCGATGCAGGAGACGCACGAGTTGTTCGCGTTGCAGATCCATCCGTCAGGCTCCGTCGCCGGTTTCGTCGGGGCTCATCAAACGGTCCATCGCTTCGATGACGGCGATCTCGTCCAGCAGGTCCGCGTCCTCCAGAAACAAGATGTTGCGGCTGGCTTCGCGTTCGACCGGACTGGTCGGTTCCGGCGGCAGGCCCGTCCAGGTGTAGACGGTAAAGCCGAACACCAGCCCTGCCGCCAAGCCCGCCACCGATGCCACCACCTGGCGCCGGAGCCGGTGTGGACGAAGGCGAGACGCGAAGACGCTGAGGTCCTTCTCCTCAACGATCCGGGCCATCATACGCCCGGTAAACCCCGGGCGCGCCGGAGCCGGCGGGACCTCGTCCAGCAGGCGCCAACTCTCCTTGAGCAGTCGCGCGTGGGCCCGGCACGACTCGCAGCCCTCCAGGTGCCGGCGCACCGCCTTTGCCGTCGATGGCTTCAACTCGCCATCGAGGTAGGCGGCCAACACACTGCGCACCCACTGGCACGGAGAAGGCATTGCGCGAACCTTCCTTCAAAAGGGCTCCGGAGAATTGAACACGCGGGCACCGGGCAGGTACTGCAAAAAGCGGGGAAATCTAACTGACGCGCTGCCGGCCGCGACCCGTGTGGATGTAGAGGAGGAGGCGGTCTTTCAGGTTGTCGCGGGCCCGGGCCAGAAGGCTCTTGACGGCCATCGTGGTACAGCCGATCGTCCTGGCGATGTCGGCGTAACTCATGCCCTCATACTTGTTCAGGATAACGGCGACCTGCTGCTTCTCGGGAAGGGCCTGAATGGCCTCCCGGACCTTCTCCTGCAACTCGCTCTGGTGCAGATGAAGGTCGGGCCGGCGGCTGTCGGGGTCGGGCATGGCGCGCGGCCCGTCTCCGAAATCGGACATCTGGTCGATGGAGACGTCGTCGCGTCGATTGGCCCGCGACCTGAGGGCGTTCAGGCTGACGTTGGCCGTGATCCGGAACATCCAGGTCGAGAATTTCGCGGTAGGTTTGTACGTCTTGCGGGCGCGATAGATCCTGAGAAAGACCTCCTGGGCAAGGTCCTCGGCGTCGGAGGCATCGCTGATGAAGCGGTAGATGAGGCCGATGACGCGGCTGTGGTTGCGCTCGACGAGTTCCTGGAAAGCGAGTTCGTTGCCTTTCTGGAAGCCCAGCATCAGGCCGACATCGTAGTCGGCGGCGGCTCCGCGGCGGCCTTCGCGCTCGTACGACCTGGCAACGGCAACGGCGGCCTTAGCCATGACGGCTCCCTTTGGCCCTGGGGAAGGGAACACCCGCGGCGAACACCCCATCCGAGCAAGTGGCGCCCCGTCCTCGCTCTCGTATCCTTTATTACGAACCGGCGCCGGTTTTTCCAGGAAAAAATCCGGCGTCGGCACGTTTCCGACGCCCGCCGCCCCAGGCTTATTCGGGCAGTTGCTTCACAACGTCTTCCACGAACAGCCGCGCCGCGGCCAGGTCACCGATACGGTTGTCGCCCGCCTCGCGTTCGACGACCAACGCCCCCGTGAAGCCGCCCTTCTCCAGCGTCTTCAAAACGGCCACGAAATCGACGTTGCCCTGGCCGAGGGGCACGTCGGCCCCCCAGACCTCGCCGGGCTTGTCCGACGGGGTGCCGTCCTTCATATGAGCCATGGAGGTGCGGCCCGCCAGAACACGCGCGGCAGCCACCGGGTCGTCCGAGCCGTACAGGATGAAGTTGGCCGGGTCGAAGTTGACGCTCACGAAGTCGCGTCCCAGGTCGTCGAGCGCTTTGGCGAGCGCCTCGCCGGATTCCTGGCCCGTCTCGAAACCGACGGTGTGGCCAAAGGCGTGGATGGCGTCCACGGCCTGGCCGAGGCGATCCATGAAATCGCCGTACGACGGGTCGGACGGCTCGGGGATGAACCCGACGTGGGTCGTGACGTGGGTGATGCCGAGGTCGGCCATGGCCTCGCTGAAAGCCTGGCACCGGTCGAGTCGTTCGGGGAAATCGTCGGGATTGAGAAAGCCGCCCGTGTCGCGAATGGCCTGGATGCTGGAGTAGTCCTCGCCCTTGAAGTCGATCATGCCGGCGGGGATCTTCAGGCCCGTCCGCCCCAGCGCCTCGCGGATGCGCGCCAGGCCGTCGGGCGTCAAGTCCTCCTGCCGGCGAAACGTGAACTGGATCGCCTCGTAGCCGAGTTCGGCCACCTTCTCGATTGATTCAACCGTATCGGGCAAAGCCAGAGACCACAGCGTGCTGCCGATGACGTGGTGTGCCATGAGCGCAACCTCCTTCTCCCAGAGTGCGGCAGGTGCCGCGTTTGCCTCAAGTTCTCCGGATACCCGGTCCGATAGCCCCGGAGAGCGAGGATACCATAATATGGCCGACGGCAAGCGTCAAGGAACACCTCGCCTGTACCGCATCGGCGAACTGGCCGAGAGGGCGGGCGTGTCGCGGCAGGTCGTCAGCACCTACTGCATGTACGGCCTGATTTCGGA
>DATKXP010000359.1:0-8468 GCA_035529015.1 Phycisphaerae bacterium
GGCGGGAACTTCCTGGGCCGTACCGATGAGCATCAGTTGCCGGCACAGGAACTTCTTGCAGTCGGCGCTCGCGCCGGAAGAGAGCATCCGCGTCATGGCCATCGCCAGTTTGTTGCGAAGCGCCGGGTCGCGGCCGGCGGCCAAGGTAAGTTTCTCGACGGCGACCAGCCCTTCGCGGCTCTGGCCGAAGGCGTAATCGGCGATCGCCCGGAGCGCGGCGTCGGGGTCACCGTCCGGCGCCGCGGCGGCAGCGCGGCGTACGGCGGCTGCCGAAAGCACCAGCGGCATCACAAGAAGGAGCGCGGCAAGCGTGTTTCGCGTCACCTGCATGTTCGCAGTCTCCTGCACGTTGGGCGGTGGGTCTGCCGACGCACCGCGTTCCGGCTCCGGCGCGGCGGGCTATCGTGCCGGCCGCGCATTACCACCGCCTGCACCGCGGTGGGCAGGATTGCCCACCGCGCGACCCGCGGACGGCACAGCCCTTGGGGGGCTTTCCGTCGAAGAGCGATCGGAAACCCTTGTCGGCCGTCTCGCCCCGCGCACCGGCTTGGCGCCCCGCCGCGCCCTGGAAAACCCACCGGAAGACCTCCGGGTCCCGCAGCGCCCGGTCCCAGGCGTTGTGTCCGCCCCGGGCGAACTCGGTGTAGCGGATGGCGCCGCCGGCGCAGGAGTGGATGGTCTTGGCGTCGTCCTCCTGCACGGCCGGCTCCTCGCCCCTGGCCTTCGCGAGCGCCTGGAACATGTCGCGCGAGCCGCGCGGCGGGACGATGCGGTCGTCGGCGGAATGGAAAACCCAGATCCGCATGTCCTTCAGGCGCGCCGCCTGGCTCGGGTCACCCCCACCGCAGATCGGTATGGCCGAGGCAAAGCGTTTCGGGTGCCGGGCAATCAGGTCCCATACGCCGTATCCGCCCATCGACGCGCCGACCACGTGCAGGCTGGCGGGGTCGATCGGGTTCTGTTTGATCACGCGGTCCAGGAGTTCCACGAGGACGGTCATCGAGGGGGCGGGGTCGGCGGGCATTGTGTGCGAGGCCGTGCCCGCGCCGCGCGGCGACACCCAGTTCGTTCCTTTGACGGCCACGGGCCGGAGGACGAAACACGGGTGCTGCCGCTGGTGCTCGTCGCGGTAGAAGGCGTCGGCGGGCATGTTCGGGCCGCCGACGCCGTTCGACTTCAGGCCGCCGTGCATCCAGAGGACCAGCGGATACCGCCTGGCCGTCTCGACGCCGGCGGGCGTGAACAGGTAATAGTGGATCGTGTCGCCCGTCGTGCCCTCGAAGGGCTGGCGGGCCGTCCATTGGCCGGCGGCCGCGCCGGCGGCGGGGTCGGCAAGGACGGAAATCACAGCCACGGCTGCCAGCAGGACGGGTCCGATACGGTTCATGTGCAGCGCCTCCGAGGGGCCACCGTGCCACCAGTGTACCCCGTCGGCCCCGACGATGCACGTGTTATAGCCTCTTCGGACCGCATGGGAGGGCGGCGAAAGAAAGGGCGACGTCCGGAGGTGCCCGGAAATCGCCCTGAAAGCCGTTCACTGCGTTTGTCAGTCTGCGGCGGCCGTCACGCTGCACGGCGGCGGCGAACGTACCCGACCAAGGCGCCCACGCCACCCAGCAGGCTCACCAAGGTCACGGGTTCGGGAACCGGTGGGCTGGACGGAATCTGGGGGCCGATCTGGGGCCGGACCTCGTTCTTGCCGATCTTGTTCGGCGAAGCATGGATGAGCGGAATGCTCAGGAAACTGGGATCGTTCAGGTCGATGGACACGCCGCTGAAGACGTCGCCGGCGATCTGGAACTCGTACGTGACCTCGTAGAGCCAGCCGGGCAGCGTCGGGTTCTCGTAGTCGGGGCCGGCCACCGGCGAGTCGGAGTCCTTGCCGAAGAACGCGCGGTCAGGGTCGTTGGGGTCGTTGGGGTCCACAAACGTATTCCAGTTGTAGGCCAGGGAGGTGCTGGAGGCAACGATGTCGGCGGCATCGCCGACCGTGACCTCAAACTCCTTGCCGTCCGTCACGCCGCCGACGTAAGGCGGGTCCTCCTTCTTGTTGCCAAGCCCGTGCAGATAGTCCATCGTCACGTCGAGGAGGGTCGTTGCGCTCGGGCCGCTGAGGACGAACTCGAAGGCAAACTGCCCGTCGTCGCTGCCGAGCAGGTCCTGGAAGTTGTGGTTCTTCCCGCTGGGCGCCGCGGTGCCCCACCCGATGGCGGTCGAGCCGTAACTGTTGTCCACCAGGGTCTTCGGCAGCGTGAAGGCGACGACCAGGTCGCCGCCGGCCGCCCGGTGGAGCCACAGTTCGCCCCCGCCGACCATGCCGGCGTCTTCCACCAGGAAATTGAGTTCGTACCCGGTGAGGTATTCGCCGGGTTCAACGCGGCCATCGACCGTGACCGCAGCCGCCGCCGATGCCATCGCCAGCATGGCCAAGACACCCGCGACCGAAGCCGCCGCACTCCCGATCTTCCCGTTCTTTTCGTACCGTGCCATGACAGTCTCCTCACTGTTCTGCAAAAACCCCTCGAAACACCGTCCCGTTACTTATAGCCAGTGCATCCGCGTCCGGGGAACCACTCCCTCGGAAACGGGTCCTGAACGTCGTTTGGTCCGGGCGCGGGCGCTGCCGGCGCACAACCCTTGCGCCGGCCTCGGACCCGGGCAAACCGCCTCCGGCCACAAAAAAAAAGGCAGGTCCGCAGCCCGCGGCCCAACCCCGGATAACCCCCCTTTTCGCAACTATTATACCACAAAAAACGCGGATGTCAAATGGGGGCACCGCCTGAGGCGTGCTGCGGGCCGAAATGGCCGTTTCTGCCCGTTCAGGCGGATTCGTGAGAGAGGGTGACGAGCGATTCCAGCGCCTCGGCCGCCGCACCCGAATCGATAGCCTCGGCGGCGCGGCCGACGCCGTCCTGAATGCTCTCGGCCACGCCGGCCACGTAGAGGGCGGCGGCGGCGTTGGCCAGAACGGCGTCGCGGCGCGGCCCCTTGTCGCCGGCCAGAACCGAGCGCACCGCGTCGGCGTATTCCTCGACCGTCTCGGCCCGGATCTCCTCCAGCCGCGCACTCGGCAGGCCGAGTGCCGCCGGCGAGAGGTCGTAGCAGGCCACAACGCCGTCGCGGACTTCGCAAGCCCGGGTGGGCGCCGACAGCGAGATCTCGTCGAGCCCGTCCATCGAGTGGACGATCAGGGCATGCTCCACGCCGAGGCGGACCATGACCTCGGCGATCATCTCGACGAGGTCGGCCGAGTAGACGCCCATGACCTGGCGGCGGGCGCCCGCGGGGTTCGTCAGCGGACCCAGCACGTTGAAGATGGTCCGGATGCCGATCTCCTTGCGCACCGGCACCGCGTACTTCATGGCACCGTGCAAGGCTGGCGCGAAGAGGAACCCGATCCGCGCCTCGCGGATGCACCGCGCGACGACCGCCGGTTCGGCCGCCACGTTCACGCCGAGGGCCTCCAGGACGTCGCTCGACCCGCACTTGGACGTGGCCCCGCGGTTGCCGTGCTTGGCGACGTACGCCCCGCCCCCGGCCGCCACGATGGCCGCCGCCGTCGAGATGTTGAACGGCTTCTTCCCCGTGCCGCCGGTGCCGCAGGTGTCGATGACCGGCAGGTCGCCGACGTCGATCCTGGTGGCCTTCTCGCGCATGACGATGGCGGCGCCGGCGATCTCATCGGGCGTGGGCCCTTTGACCGAGAGGGCCGTCAGGAAGGCGGCGATCTGGGCCGGCGTGGCCTCGCCTCCCATGATAAGGCCCATCGCCACGCGCGATTCGTCGAGCGACAGGTCCTCGCCGCGGGCGAGTTTCTTGATAAAGGCTATCATCGCGGCCCCTGCAAAGGCACGCGCGGGGCAAGCCCCGCGGCTGACGAAACAGCGTCACACAAGGCGCCGGGCGTTCACACTTCGACGGCGGCGCCGTCGGCGGCTTCGCTGACCCAGATGCGCGGCTCGTGGCCGCACTCCTCCTCGTATCGGGCGAGGACGGCCTCGCGCAGCGCCGCCACGGCGTCGGGGCGCACGAGCGAGACCGTGCATCCGCCGAACCCCGCCCCCGTCAGGCGCGATCCCAGGACGCCCTCGGTCTGGCGCGCGATCCGCACCAACAGGTCCAGTTCCGGCCCCGACACCTCGTAATCGTCGCGGAGCGAGTCGTGGCTGGCGTTGAGGAGCGCGCCGAACCGGTCGAGGTCGCCGCGGCCGAGGGCCTCAATCGACTCGCGGACCCGCGCGTTCTCGGTCACGACGTGCCGGCACCGGCGGCGGACGACCTGCGGCAGGGCCGACTCATGGGCCTCGAAGAGGTCGAGCGACACGTCGCGGAGTTGCTCGACGTTCTGATCGAACTTGCGCAGGCGTCCCGCGCCCTCTTCACACTGGCTGCGGCGTTCGTTGTAGGCGCCGGCGGTCAGTTTCCGCCGGACCCCCGAATCGATGATGACCACCGTCGCCCGGTCCGCCGGAAGCGGAACCGCCTCGTACGACAGGTCGCGGCAGTCGAGGACGATGGCATGGCCCTTGCGGCCGTGGAGGCTGATGAACTGGTCCATGATGCCGCACCGGACGCCGACGCGATGCTCGGCCGACTGGCACAGAAGGGCGAGCCGCGGTGTCGTCAGGTCGTGGGCCTCGGCCGCCACCGTCGCGGGACCCGCCTGAATCTGCGGTTTGGCCGCCACCAGAAACGCCAGCGCCGAGGCCACCTCATACGCGGCGCTCGACGAGAGGCCCGACCCGACGGGCACGTCGCCATCGACGACGGCCCGGAAGCCGCGCAGGGCCACTCCCGCCTCGGCCAGCACCTCGGCCACGGCCATGGGGTAGCGGAGCCAGTGCGGCAGGTCGGCCGGCGTCTCGGCGCCGAGATAGAAGGAGGCCCGCTCGGCAAACTGCTCGGACCACAGCGCCACGGTGGGCTCGTCGTGCGGCGCGAAGGCCAGCCGGACGGACGCCTCCAGCGCCATCGGCATGACGAACCCGCCGTTGTAGTCGGTGTGTTCGCCGATGAGGTTGACGCGGCCGGGACCCCGGACCACGCGGACCGGATCGCCGGAGCCGAAAACCTCGCCGAAACGGGCCGCCAGATCGGCCATCGATCCGTCCTCCCCTGACCACCGACGCGGCGAGTGTAGGTGGCCGTCGAGGCCGATGTCAACGGCAAAGTGACCCGCCGGACCCCGTGGGTGTGGCAACGATTCCTGGCAGGGCCGGCCGCTTACTGACCTCGCGCGGCTAGTCAGGCACTCGTTCGTGTGCCTGACTAGCCGCGAGCGTCAGCGAGCGGGGACCTGCCGCCACGTTGCAGGCGTGCCAGAAATCGTTGCCACACCCGACCCCCGTAAGGCGCGGCCTTGAGGCGGCCGGGCGGCACGGCACATCGGGTTAGGGGCTTCCCTCACGGCCGGTGCGCGCCTATAGTCACGAGGGGAGACGATGAGAATCAGCCGATCACAGGCCCCGGCCGCGATGCTTCTTCTGACGGCGTTCGCCCTTGCCGCCGTCGCGGTCGGCGGGTGCCGACCTGCACAGGAGCCGGAACCGATGAGTCAGACCGACGATGCAGGTCGCCGCCCCGCGCGGACGGCGGACACCTCGGGCGGCGCCGCGGCGCCGGCGACGACCGAGACCGCCACTTTTGCCGCCGGGTGTTTCTGGGGCGTCGAGGCCACGTTCCGCAGCGTTCCCGGCGTCGTGGACGCCGCCGTCGGCTACTCGGGCGGGCACCTCGACAACCCCACGTACCAGGACGTCTGCACCGGCACGACGGGCCACGCCGAGGCCGTCCGAGTCATTTACGATCCGTCGAAGGTCGCGTACGAGCAGTTGCTCGACGTCTTCTGGCGCTGCCACGACCCGACCACGCTGAACCGCCAGGGGCCCGACGTGGGCGCGCAGTACCGCTCGGCGGTCTTCTTCCACAGCCCCGAGCAGGAGGCGGCGGCGAAGGCGTCGAAGCAGCGGGTGCAGGCCTCCGATGCGTTCAAGGGCCGCACGATCGTCACCGAGATCACCCCCGCCCCGGCGTTCTGGAGGGCCGAAGAGTACCACCAGCGGTACCTCGAGAAGCAGGGCAAAGGGGCCTGCCGGACGCACTGACGGGCGCTGCCGCGGTCGCGGAGGCTGAGGGGAGGGACGCAGCCGAACCGCGGTCTGGTGAGGCGGCTCAGATGGAGTACGTCTCGACGTAGTCGCCGCGCTTCTGCCGGTCGCGCTCCACCAGGTCGGCGAACGTCGTCCTGTCGTAAATACTGCTGACGGCCTGGGCGGTCTCTTCCCACAACTCGACAAAGGCACAGCGGCCATCCAGCGGACACGCGTCCTTGCCGCCCGAGCCGACGCAGTGGAGCCCTGCGAGGCCGCCCTGGAGGAAGTAGATGACCTCGCCGACCGTCAGGTCGCTCACCGCACGTGCCAGCGTGTAACCGCCGCTGGCGCCGCGGCGCGACGTGACGAATCCGCCCTGTCTCAACTCGCCGAGAATCACCTCCAGGAACCGGGGAGGGATGGCCTGGGCCTTGGCGATGTCGGCCGTTTTCACGAGCCCCTGCCCGTCGCGTTTGGCCAACTCCAGGACCGCCCGCAGACCGTACCGGCATTTCTGTGTGATGAGCATGGCGCCTTTTCTCACCAAGTCGGTCGGTATTCATCATAACCCCGATTCGGCCGTTGTCAACGTGAGTCCGTGGGTCTTGCCGGCGAATTGCGGCAGGACATGGGGCCTCGCCGTGCGACTTGTCTTGACCGCGGCCCCTCCGGCCAGTAGCATGAGGACGGCTTTGCAGGAGACGCCCCATGCGGTTGATGGTCAATCTCATCTACGACACCGAGTACAAGGGGTACGTGGCCGACGTTCCGGAACTCGCCGGGTGCATGAGTCAGGGCAAGACCATCGAGGCCGCCCTCAAAAACGTCAAGGAAGCCATCGCCCTCTACCTCGAGACGGCCCCTCGCAGGAAGAAGCGCGTGACGACCAAGCCGGCTCTGACGACCACCGTGGAGGTCTAGCGTGGGCAATCTGGCGGGGATCTCCGGCCGCAAAGCCGTCGCCGCCTTTTGCCGTGCGGGATGGGAGAAGGTTCGGCAGAAGGGCAGTCACGTCATCCTCAAGAAGCGCGGCCGCGCGAACCTGGTCATTCCGATGCACCGCTCGGTCGCCCCATTCCTGCTGCTCAGCCAGATTCGCCGCGCCGGCCTGACCGAGGAGCAGTTCCTCGACCTCCTGAAATGACACCCGACTTGCCGGGGAATTCGCTTGCCCGCCTCCTTGCCGTTCCCGCACAGTAGCAGCGTTGCCGCCAACGGGGAGAGTCGCTGATGCCGCCCACCGACGAACTTCGCATCGGCGTCATCGGGGCGGGTGGACGCGGGAACCTCGCACGCCTGGCCCACCATCCCGACGACGGCGTCCGCGTCGTCGCAGGCGCCGACGTCCGGCCCGAGGCCCTCGCCACATTCCGGGAATGGTTCGGCCCCGACGCCTTCGTCACCGACGATTACCGCGCCGTTCTCGCCCGCGACGACGTCGCCGCCGTCTTCGTCACCACGCCCGACTACCTGCACGAAGAGCACGCCGTGGCGGCGCTGGAGGCCGGCAAGCACGTCTACCTCGAGAAGCCGATGGCCATCACCATCGACGGGTGCGACCGCATCCTCGAGACGGCCCGTGCGGCGGGCGTCAAACTGTACCTCGGACACAACATGCGGCACTTTCCCGTCATGCGGAAGATGAAGGAACGCATCGACGCCGGCGCCATCGGCGAACCGAAAGTCGGCTGGTGCCGCCACTTCGTCGGCTACGGCGGCGACGCCTACTTCAAGGACTGGCACGCCGAACGCGACAAGTCCACCGGACTCCTCCTCCAGAAGGGCGCACACGACATCGACATCCTGCACTGGCTCTGCGGCGGGTACACGAGACGGGTGACGGCCATGGGCGGCCTGACGCTGTACGACCGAATCGCCGACCGCCACGCGCCCGACGAGCCTGGCGACGTGTCGTGGCGTCCGGAGAACTGGCCGCCCCTGTCGCAGAAGGGGCTCAACCCCGTCATCGACGTCGAGGACGTCAGCATGATGCTCATGCACCTCGACAGCGGCGTCTTCGCCTCGTACCAGCAGTGCCACTACACGCCCGACGGGTGGCGGAACTACACCATCATCGGCACCGAAGGCCGTATCGAGAACTTCGGCTGCGTGCCCGGACCCGAGACCTGCGTGCGCCTCTGGAACCGGCGGACGGCTTTCGACCCGGAAGGCGACGAGGTCTTCACGTTTCCGCCGCTCGAGGGCAGCCACGGCGGGGCCGACCCGCCAATCGTCGCCGAGTTCATCCGGTACGTCCGGGAGGGCGGCCGAATCGCCACGTCGCCCGTCGCGGCGCGCTACAGTGTGGCCGCCGGATGCCGGGCGACCGCCAGCCTTCGCGCGGGCGGCCAACCGATGGACGTGCCACCCCTGGCC
>DATKXP010000360.1:0-4888 GCA_035529015.1 Phycisphaerae bacterium
ACGGTAGAACGGCACGAACACCTTCACGGCGATGACCGCCGCCACGGGCAGCGACAGGCTGAAGACGAAGGAGTTCCAGTTCGATCCGAAGGCCTTGCCCGGCACGCCGAGAAAGGTGTTGCTCGAGAGGTACGTGCCGAAGATGCTCAGGCCCACCGCCCACCCCGGCAGGGCCCGCCCCGCCGCCATGAACGCCGTCGTTGTGCGGCTCTTCCGGACAAACCAGCACCCGAAGACCACGACCCCCGCCAGGTAGACCACCAGGTCGACGGTGTCGATGACGGGCAACGTCACGTCGGCCTCCTCATACGGCGGCGCTGCGGTCGGGTTCGGATGCGCGTTCCGGCTTACGATGCCGCGGATTCCACGGTCCTGAGCCAGATTAGCCAAAGCCGGCAGGGCGGCAACCGAAAAAGGGCAAACCGGTGCCTCGCCCAATGTCGATAGACCTGTGTCGGCACCCGTTTCCGCCGAGCGTTACAGGCGGGTGTCGCCAACGGGATGGAACCTGAAGGGGGCCCGAGATGGTCGCATTGCGTCTGTTCAAGGTGGCGATGATGGTGTTGGCGCTGGCGGGGCTGGCGTTCCTGTACGTGCTCTCGGTGGCGTCGGCGGAAGGGGCGCCCCGTCCGCGTCCCGGTCCGGTTCGGCTGGCGCGGCCGCCCGCTCCCACACGCGTCACAGGTTAATCCAGTACCGGTTCTTCATCTTCCCGGTCTCGCGGGCGATGACGCGGTTCTCCAGGGCACCGCCGTTCGTCTCGATGATCCGGGCCGACGCGACGTTGTCGGTATCGCACGTGATGAGGACCCGCGTCATACCCATGGCGCGGGCCTTCTGGAGCGTCAGCCGGCAGACCGCCGTGCCGTACCCCTTCCGCCGCTGTGACGGCCGCACGCCGTACCCGATGTGCCCGCCCTCGTGCTCCAGGTGCGGCGTCAGACGATGGCGCAGGCCGCTGACGGCCACGACGTCGCGGCCGTCGCGGATGAGCCAGCACTCCGTCACCGGCACCCGCCCCTCGGTCAACCCGACGCCGCGCGACCAGTCCCTGACCTGGCGGAGGTGGGCCTGCGGGTCGCGGATGGCCCGTTCCAGCCGGTCCTTGGAAAGTGATTGAGCCTCGGTCGCATACGCCAGGAATGCGTCGAGGTGCTCCTCGCACGCCTCGACGAGTTCAAGGCGTTCGGCATGGGTGTCCTTGTTGCTGGCCACGGTTGTCTCACCAATCGATGGTGTGGCCCGACCGGCTCGCCCCGCCGGGCGCTTCACATGTCAGGGCCGGCCACACGTCGCCGTGCCGGCGACGGCTGAACAAAGAGGACCAACGCGCGCCGCCGGCTGCGCGTCTTCCTGCAGTGAAGCGCCGCCTGCTCCGGGCGCCACCACTATAGACGCTCGATCCGGCAAAGCAAAGACCCCAGCGCGCGAGGTGTGTCCCGGCGGGCCGCGGCCCCGCGTTGTCGGCATAAACCCTTATGCGAAAAGGGTTTATGGCAGAAGAAATTCCGCCCGGTGCGGGCCGATTCGGCGATACTCCGCCAGGAGCCCACGGTTAGACTCATTTGTCGGATCCGAATGCGAAGGGGGATCCCGGTCGCCGCAACGTCGCGGCAAGGAGAGACTCAAATGATGCGAGTGATTTCTGTGTTCGTCCTCGTGGCCGTGGGCTGCATGTTGCTCGTCGCGGACGCGGGCGCGGCCGATAAGAAGCCCGACCGCCCCAAGGCCACCAAGGTCGCCGGCGTTCTCAAGGCAGTGGACGTGGACGCCAAGAGCGTCACGATCGCCGTGCCGGAGAAGAAGGAGAAGGGCAAGAAGCAGGCCGCTACGAACGATGTAAAAGTCACCGTCGATGACAAAACCAAGATCAAACTCGACGGCAAGGAAGCAACGCTCACGGAACTCGCCGCGGCGCTCAAAGAGAAGCCCGGTCTGAAGGCCGGCGCCGTCGTCGTCAATGACGTGGCCAAGATGATCATGGCCGGAGAGCCGCCCAAACACGAGAAGAAGGAAGGGGCCGGGGGCGAGAAGAAAAAGAAGCGCGGTGGCGATTCCCAAATCTGAGCCCCAGCCACCCATCACAGAAGCCGACAACCCATCAACGGCGCGGCACTCACCTGCCGCGCCGTTCGGCTGCGCCGGAGAGTCCTTGCCGCGCACCGGCAAGGCGGGTAGGCTGCTGCACGGCACTTGCGGGCGCACGAAGGAGCCGACCGTGACGCACGGCGTAACCGCGGACGTTACCGGCCTGCTCGACCGCGTCTGCGATCTTATCGCCGCACGCATCGACGCCGACCGCATCGCCGACGCCAAACGGCGCCAGGCCGACATGTTCGCCATGCGGCCGAGCGATTCGATCCCCATCCTGTTCGGCCGCGCGGTGCCCGAAGCGGCCGACCTGCCCGATTTCGACTGGGCCGAGCAGTTTCACGACCCCGCCAAGAGCCTGTACATGCAACTCAAGGGTGCGGTCCTGCCGCAGGTGGCCGCCGGCTGCGACACCGTCCCCGGCGTGCGGGCCGATACGGGCGTCGTCAACTGCATGACCGTCTTCGGGGCCGAGTACACGGTGCCCGCCCACACCAAACCCGTCGTGACGGCGTACGTGCCGAAGGAGACGCTCGCCGAGTTCGACGTACCGGCCGACGTTTCCGGCCTCGGCTGCCTGCCGGTGGCGGTCGAGCACATGGAGCACCATCGGGCGGCGCTGCGGCAGCGCGGCTTGTGGGACCACGTGCGGCTGATGCACTGCGACCAGCAGGGCCCGTTCGACATCGCCGCCCAGACGCGCGGGCACGACCTCTTTCTCGATCTGTACGAGGACCCGGAGTTCGTCCACAGGCTCCTGGCGAAATGCGCCGACGTGTACGTGGCGGTCTCGCGGCTGTGCAAGACGTTCGACCCGTCGCCGATTGCCGGCGGGGCGGGCGTCGGACTCTGGATGGACAACGGCACGGTCCGCATGTGCGGCGACTCCGACATCCTCATCTCGGCCGACCAGCACCGCGAATTCGCCGCACCCTGTGCCGAGCGGGCCTTCCGGGAGATGGGCGGCGGGTGGTTGCACTACTGCGGCGGCGTGCCGGGGTACAACCGGCGGGAAGGGCTGCACCTGCATGAGGTCTATGCGGGGATCGAGGGCCTCAGGGGCCTGAACTGGACGACCGCCGGCGATTGGCTCGGCGAGATGCGACGGCTGCGCGACCTGGGTCTCTGTCACGTCGGCACGCTGCACCGCGACGAGGGTGAGACGCTCGAGGCGTACTTCCGCCGCGCCCTCGGCATCTACCCCGAGCCCACCGGCCTCATCTTCGACGGGCCCCAACTTCGCGACGGCGAAGCCGACCGCGCCGTCGATACGTGGCGCGAGATTCAGGATCAGACGTACGGCTAGCGCCGCGCCACGTTAGCCGCCGCGCTTGCGCGGCGCGTTCAGGCGACGCGCGGGGCAAGCCCCGCGGCTAACAGGCTGAACCTTTTTCGAGGTGCAATCGCATGACGCCGCGCGAGATCGTCACGCGAGCCATCGAATTCCGCCGCCCGCCGCGCCTGCCCGTGAACGGCTACGGCGAGGCGAGCGACGTGGCGGGCATCGCTCACGACCCCGTCAAACCGCCCGAAGCCGAGGGCGACGCGAACACCGACCAGTGGCTTTGCCGCTGGGGCCATACCGACGCCAGGAACATGGGCCAGGTCAAGGGTCACCCGCTCGAAGACCTCTCGCGCCTCGACGAATTCCCGTGGCCCGACGGCACCGATCCCCGCCGCTACGCCGAGGTGCCCGGGCGCCTGGCGGACCTTGAAGCCGACCCCGCGCGGCGCGACAAGTACGTCACGACGAGCATCTTCATGATCCTGTGGGAGCGGATGCACAGCCTTCACGGGTTCGAGAATTGCATGCTCTCGCTCATGGACGACCGCCCCGAGATCCACGAACTGGCCGACCGCATCCTGGCGTTCGACCTGGCGGTCGTCGAGAACATGCACCGCATCGCGGGTGACCGTATCCAGGGCTTCTCGTTCACCGAAGACTGGGGCACCGAGCGCGACGTCCACATCTCGCCGGACCTGTGGCGGCGGTTCTTCTTCCCGCGGTACAAGAAACTCTTCGGGGCGATCCACGACTGCGGGTGGCACGTGTGGATGCACTCGTGCGGCAAGATCAACAAGTACCTGCCGGGCCTCATCGAGGCCGGGTGCGACGTCATCAACATGCAGCAGCCGCGCACCAACGGCATCGATGACGTCGGCCGCGAGTTCGCCGGACGCATCTGCTTCGAGACGCTCTGCGACATTCAAAAGACGCTGCCGGCGGGCGACCGAGACGCGATCGCCAACGAGGCCGCGCACCTGATGAACGCCTGGGGCACGGCCGGCGGCGGGTTTATCCTCGGCGACTACGGCGACCACGAAGCCATCGGCGCCGATCCCGAGGTCAAGCAGTTCATGCTCCGCACGTTCATCGAACTCGACCGCTGGCGGAGACCAGGCTGAATAGGAATGTTGTGTCTTTCGAGCCGGCCGCGGGAGCGGACGGTAACACGCCGAAGGGAGACACGTTCATGAGTTCGACAACGATTCTGCTCACGGCCCTCGCCGCCCTCGGAGGAACCCCCGCCATGACCGCCGCCGAGACGGTGCACGTCTGGGACAAGGTCGAGATCACGCTGGTCGCCGACGGCAAGTACGAGAATCCCTACACCGACGTCGTCGTGTGGGTGGACCTGGACGGCCCCGGTTTCAAGAAACGATGCTACGGTTTCTGGGACGGCGAAAACGTCTGGCGCGTCCGCGTCACAGCCACGGGGCCGGGCGAGTGGCGATGGACGAGCGGCTCAAAACCCGCCGACGCCGGCCTCGCAGGGCACGGCGGAGGGTTCAAGGC
>DATKXP010000361.1:0-16738 GCA_035529015.1 Phycisphaerae bacterium
ATAGTTCGCGCCGACGCTCGTACCTGCCCTGACAATCTGGCTGACCAGAGACCTGGTTACAGGGCTCGGTGGCACCTTCTTCGCGAAGGCGATGACCGCCTCGCCGAACCTGGCCGTCCGCTCCTCCAAGTCATGCACGGGCGACGGTTGTTGCTTCGCCATTGTTGTTTCGTCATTCAATCGTCATTCGGGCTTCGGACGTCCTCATTCTACCGGAACCGGCACATTCCAACCACCTGCCGCCTCCATAGGTTTTACGCACAACCCACCTGTTTCCACAGCGCTATGGCCGTATCGTGACTTTCGTCGCCCCGATGACGAGCATGTCGTACAGTTCTTCGACCTCCTTGTTGTGCATGCGGACGCAGCCCTCCGAGACGCCGCGGCCGATGCTGTCGGGGTCGATGGTGCCGTGAATCCCATAGTGGTTGCCGATGTCGATCCAGCGCGAGCCGAGCGGGTTGTCGGGCGCCCCGGACTCGCGGTGCTCCGACCTCGGCCTGTGCTGGGGCTGATACGGCGGGTTTCTGACCTTGTTCTTGACGATAAACGTCCCCTCGGGCGTCGAGTCCTGTGCGCCGATACCCACCTGGTAACTGCGCAGGCACACGTCGCCGAGCCAGGCCCGGAGTTCCTTGCGGCCTTTCAGAATCTCCACGTGCACGGGCCCTTGAACGACCTTGAGCGTCTGGCCGGCCATGATGTCGGTCGTGGACAGGCGGTTCACCTTCATGACGAGTTCATACGGAATGCAGTGCCGCTGGCCGACTCCCGTTAACGTATCGCCCGAGGCCACCTGGTACGCCTTGGAGTACGTATCGTCAGGATGGCGGCGGGAGGACAACTGCAACTGGTCCGCCAGGTTCCTGACGGCTTCGCGAACCTGGGCGGCCTTCAGTCCGGTCACCCCCGCGCGGACGGCCTCGCTGAGGCGTTTCTGGGCCGCCACCGGACGGTCGCGCATCATCGCGAGGCCCTCATCCGCGGCTTGCGTCCCGCCTCCCTCCGATTCGACCTTCCGGGCTTCCTCGGCAGGTTCGGGAGGCGTGGGCGGCAGCGACTCCTCGGGTTCGGCCGGCGGTTCGCTCTTCGGTCCCGGTTCCTCCGTGGCGGTCGGCGTCTCGATGGTGGCCGGTGTCTCGATGGTGGCCGGCGGCTCCGGCAAATCCGGCTTGGCCTCCGGCACGTCCAACAGATGCGCCGCCAGCGCCGTCAGTCCCACCAGGACGGCCGCCACCACAACCGTCGCCACCAGACGTCCGAACGTCGTCATACCAGACGGACTCCTTCCTGGGTCATACCCGTCGCCAGCCTGTTGGCGCTACAGGCTTACGGCACGCGCGGGGCCCGCCTTCGCGGACCCAAAGTCCGCTTCGGCGGGTCTTCGACAAGCCCCGCGGCTAACGTTCGAAGGCGAGGACCTCGGCGTCGGTCACGACCATATCGATCGGCTGATCGTGGCCGGCGACCGGCACGTCGTCGAGCACCTGCTCGCGGAAGCCGACGGCAATCCGCGCCGCCCGCAGGTCAGGCTCCGCGAGAAACCGATCGTAAAACCCGCCGCCCTTCCCAAGACGATTGCCGCAGCGGTCCACCGCCTGACACGGCAGAAGGACCACGTCGATTTCACCAGGCGGCACGATCGGGGCATCCGGCACATCGAGAATGCCCAGCGGTCCCGGCCGCACCGCCGGATGCGCGCCGGCCTCCGGCACGTCCGCCTCCTCAAGGAGCGCGGCTACCATCTCCCACCCGTCGAGCGGTGCCGGGTCGCCCTCCGCCGCCGCTCGGATCCGCGGGACCGCCACGCGCTTCCCCCGCTCCCAGGCCCAACGGATGACCGGCCAGGTGTCGATCTCGGCCGGCAGCGCGAGGAATGCCATCAGCGTTCCGGCTTCCGCCACCGCGGCGACGCCGGCCAGGTTCTCGGCCAGTGCGATGCTCGCCGCCCGCCGCCCGCCGGGCGTCAGACGCGCGAGCGCCTCGGCCACCTGTCGGCGAACCTGCCGCTTCCGGACGGCTATCTCGTCGGACCCCGCAACCATCGTGGGCTGACTGTACCGGATAGGCGACGTGCTGTCCAGCGCCGCATTTCCATGATCCTCTACGGCGATTACAGGCCGAAGAACGACGGCTCGCCGGGCTTCTTCTGGGGACGCGGCCTCGGCGGCTCCTTGGGCCGCTTTCGCTCCGTTGTCATCGTCGGCGTGGTCGGGGTCGCCGTCGCGGGTGGGGTCGTCGGCGTGGTCGAATCCGTCGTGGCGGGCGTCTCAGGCGTCGTCGCCGGCGTGGGCGACGCTGCCGATGCCACTGCGGTCGTCAACCCTCCCTCCATCTCATCGACGAAAAGCCTCCGCTCGATCTTGGGCCCGAGGGCAGGTCCGAAGGCCCAGCCAAACAGGCGCATCAGAACGGGTTGGCGGCCTTGCACGTCGGCCGTCCCCTGGAGCACACCGCCCACGACAACCCACGACCCGCTGTTCGGTTTCGGGGCATCGGGGCTATCGTCCGCGCCGTAGGCGCTGGTGAGCATCTCGGAGTTCACCATCAACGGCTTCGCCGGCGCATGCGGCACCAGGACCGTAAAACGGTCGCCCCGGATCGTAACAGACTCCTGGACCTGGGCATACAGCACGCCCCCCCTCGGGAACTGCCCTTCCCCGCCGCCGAGGTCTGCCCGCATCTGGCTGACCAGCGCGTTGCGGTAGCGCGGCGGAACCTTGCCGAGGGCCTCGAGCAATGCCATCCCGTTCTTGAAGGCGGCGTCGCTGACGTTCTTGGGGGTATCGGGCGCGGCAATCAGGTGCGTTGCCCCCTCCGCCATCCGCATGAACTGTTCGTAAAGGCCCGGACCGCATAGAACGCCGTCGCCGTTACACGTCTTGCATGTTTCGATCCTGTACCGGATGATGGGCCGGCGCGTTCCTCCAAGGCCCTTCGCATATCCGGCAATGTACTTGATCTTGACCTTCCCGCTTCCGCCGCACTTGGAGCAAAGACTGTTCCGCTTGACCAGACGGGCGGCCGCAGCGAAGTTCGTCGGCGTCGGGGGCTCGCCCGGCGTCACCTGGAGCGAGACCGGCCACAGGGCGTTGGGAAGGGCCGCGAGCGGCTTCAGGTCGGTCCCACCCGCCAGCAGCGCCTGGCGGACCAGCGGCGCGGGCACCACCAACGGCTTGGCCGCCCCCATCAGGCGAACCATCACGCCCACAACGTCGCCTTCGGCGTCCACGACGGCCGCACCCGTGGCAATGTCCAGCCGAGGACACAGGAAATTCAAGAACTCGACCTTCGGCACAGGGGACTCCAACGCCACCTTCTCGGCCACGTCGGCCGCGGGAACGCTTCCCTTAAGGATACCGCCGGTCAGGTGGAGGGCTTCCCCCCATTTCCAGCCGACGACCGCCGCCGAGATACCTTCGTCCGTCACGGCCGTCTTCGAGAGCGTCAGGCCGGCACCTTTGCTCTTCGGCAGATCGACGTTGATCGCGATCAGGCCGAGCGCCGGGTCGGCCATGCCGAACATCTTGGCCTGGCCCTCCGTGCCGTCCCCGAAGATGGCCGTCACCTGGGTAACGCCCGGCTGGGCCACCGACGCCAGGTCGGTCACGATGAACTTGCCCTGGCCCAGAAGGAAACCGCTTGCATACGAGACGGGCAGACCCAGCGCACCGTCCACCCGCACGAGACAGACGCGCGGCCCGACCTTTTCCCGAACAGCATTCCCGTCCAGGCCGGCCGCCGCACACACGCCCACGGATGCGACGACAGCGGCAAGGCCGGCCGCCAGACACGTCACGATGGTCCTGCGGGACACGGTCACTGCCCACTCCTTCCTGAAACGGTTCGCGGTCCGGGTGTCCGCCTATTGAACACAGACGCTCCAACATGGTGTCGGGTTCCCTCCTCGCTCGCTGACGCTCGCGGCCAGTCCGGCACACGAACTGGCCGCGCACGTCAGTAAGCGGCTGGCCCCGCCGGAAATCGTTGCCACACCCGCCGAAAGTCCGTCGCGAATCCTGTCTGGACGCTCCCGTCGCAAGGAGTTATAATACAAGCACTTCCGCCCGGCGGCCATGGCTTGCATCCACGGAGTGAGCGTGCCATGACAGAGAATCCACAGTCAACCTTGCCGCCCCCACCGCCACCGCGAATGAACCTGGCACGGATGTTCAAGGTCTGGGGCCTCCTGGCCGCCGCCATGATCGTGGCCGCACTCGCCTGTTGCTGGGCGCAGGCGTGGATGGTCGAGAAGCCTGCGCCACCCCAAGGCGAGGTCCTGCCGGATACGTCGGCCATCCGGGCGCTTGTCTGGCCCGACGATATGGCACCGAATCGTGCCTGGCGCTACATCGTCATCCACCACACAGCCACCCCGTCTGCCACGCTGGAAGCGATCGAACGCAACCATATCGGGCAGGGATTCGAGGGCGTCGGCTACCACTTCGTCATCAACAACGGCCTCGCGCCGGGAACCGCCGACGGCGAGATGACGCCCACCGACCGATGGGTCGAGCAGCGGGCGGGCGCGCACGCCAAGGTATCGAACCATCCCGAGTTCAACCGGGAGGGTATCGGCGTCTGCCTGGTCGGCAACTTCGAGCAGACGCCGCCTACCCCCGCGCAGATGGCGTCGCTCGAGATGCTCGTACTGGCCCTTGCCGACCGCTACGACATCGCTCTGGACAACGTTGTCGGCCACGGCGAACTGAAGAACACGAAATGTCCCGGACGCCTGTTCCCGTTGGAGACGTTCCTGATGGATATGAGAGAGGTCCGCCTGAAGCAGCGCCTTCAGAGACAGGCGGGCCCCTAGTACTCCGACGAAACGTCCCGCGCGGCGGGTCTCCGGACCCGCCGCGACATGGCGGTCGCAAGCGCGGCGGGTACTCCAGACCCGCCGCGCAAGACTTGCGTAAGTCCGCTTGGCGGCCGGGGGACGCCAGAGGGAGTGTCGCGGTGACGCAACTCCAGAACCGCGAGAACGATTGGGAGTTCAACCCGCACGATGCCCACAGCGGCATCGGCCAGATGGTCGATCGCATGGACCGCGCCGCCATCCTGATGCGACGCGACCCGCTGCGCCGCGGCAACATCGTCCGCCTTCCCGAGAAAGGCGACGTGGTCATTCTCGGCGACCTCCACGGCGACCGCGGCAACTTCGACCGCGTCGTCGAGTGGTCGGCGATGCACCTGCACAAGGATCGGTACCTCGTCTTGCAGGAACTGATCCACGGCGGCCCATCGGAGAGCCTTGGCGGCGACCAGAGTTTCCGCCTGCTCGAGGAGGCCGCCGCCCTGAAATGCCGCTACAAGTCGCGAGTCCAGGTCGTGCTGTCGAACCACGACGTGTGCGAAATCCTCGGGTCCACCATCATGAAGGCCGGCCGGAACGTTTCCTCGCCCTTCTGGAAAGGCATCGAAAGCGCCTACGGGGCGGCCTGGCCCGAGGTCCACGGCGCCTACCGGCGGTTTCTCTCGGCCTTGCCGCTCGCCGTGCGGACGCCCACCGGCGTCCTCATCAGCCATTCGACGCCCCAGAAGGACGCGCTCGAACACTTCGACTACACCATCTTCGAGCGGGCGCTGACGATGGACGACTACCTGCCGGGAGGCAGCGTGTACGCGCTGGTCTGGGGCCGCTATCACGATCAACAGGCCGCCGACGAGTTCGCCAGGTCCGTGGACGCCGAGATCCTCGTCACGGGTCACCAGACGGCCATGCCGGGGATCAAGACGCCGACGTCGCGGCACATTATCCTGACGTCGGACGGGCCGCTCGGTCGGTTCCTCAACCTGCGACTCAACGTGCATGCCCCGTACAGCGTCGTGCTGCGGCAGGCGACCAAGGTCCGGTCGCTCACGTAAAGCCGGTTCCAGAGAGCCTGTTGCACGAACCGCGCGGCGGCCTTCCCAGGCCGCCGCGAGACGCCCTGAATCACACGTGGTGGCCTGGGAAGGCCACCACGCGCAAGGCCAGGGTGACCTGTGCAACAGGTTCCAGACGGAGTGACCTCCGAATGCTGAAGCAGGAGACCGGCACGGTGGTGCAACTTGCGGACGGCCAGGCGGCTATCCGCATCCGTTCCGAACCAGGCGACGCATGCGGCGGATGCAAGGCGTGCCGCACGCGGGGCGGAGGCGACTTCCTCCTCTGGGTCGAGGCTGAGAACCTCAAGGCAAGCGACCGGGTAACGGTCGAGGTCGCGGTGCCCGGGCCCTGGCGGGCGGTCTTCCTGGTGTTCGTCCTGCCGCTCGCCTTCTTCGTGACGGGCATCCTCGTCGGCGGCGAGTGGCAGGGGTTCCAGGAGATGACGGGCCTTGGGCGGGATGCGAGCGGCATCGCCCTGGGCGTGGGGCTGCTGCCGGTCCCTGTTCTGGTCGCGATCCTGGCGGAGCGGCGTTTTCGCCGCCGCCACCGGCCGCGCGTCACCAAAGTGGGCGGCGGCGGTAAGGGGCAGCCCCAACCACGTGGCAGTTCTGTCTTGACTTCAGGGCATCACCAGTTGGATAATCCGGGGTGAGCGAAACGCCACAAATGTGGCTTCCGGAAGACGTGTGGAAGGAGTGGGCCAAATGGCACGCAGAGAGAAGGTCAAGAGAGTCATCGACGGTGACACATTCGTGACGGAGAGCCGAAAGAATCCTGTTCGCCTGGCAAACGTGGACGCTCCGGAAAAAGGCGAGCCCGGTGCGGCAACCGCAAAGCGGAGGCTCGAGGGCCTCATTAAGGATAAGACGGTGTCCATCGAGACGGTTGCGCGGGACTCCTATGGTCGGTCGGTGGCAACAGTCAAGGTCAAAGGCATATCCGTCAACAGGGCCATGCGGCCGAAGCGCAGGAAGTAACCCACAGGCTTAGCGTCTTCGCAGCAGGCGTACGGGAACCTAACCAGGGATCATTTCTCGACGGGCTGCTGCCTCAGACTCGGCCACCCAGTCCGTACGAACTCGCTTGTCGAGCCTCTTGAGTTCAGCCGCCGCGCCCCGCACGGCACCCACGGCCTTGCCCGCCTGCGCGTGCGTAAGGCGGTCGTGCGTGCGTCTTTGAGCCTGCCCCTCAT
Organism: Phycisphaerae bacterium; assembly: GCA_035529015.1. Classification (GTDB taxonomy): domain Bacteria; phylum Planctomycetota; class Phycisphaerae; order FEN-1346; family FEN-1346; genus JAUVZF01. Next base: position 7,065 of record DATKXP010000361.1, read on the forward strand.
TCATGCGTTTGAAGTGCACAAGGTCATTCCGCAACCTGAATAGCTCCGCGAGTCCCTGGAAGGCTTGGCCGTCTGTATCCATCTGCCTCCGAGCGATCAAGCGGGGGAAAACGAGCCACTTTGCCAGAGGCTGCAGCCGGTCCAGGTAGTTCTGCAAGTAGCCTTTCGACAACGCACATATCGCGTAATCATTGATCAAGGCCTCCAACGCCGCAGCACAAAACACAACGCAGACAATCGCAGGGCGCTCTTCGTCGGCAACGGTCAGGTGGTTCAGCATAAGGTGGTCGAGATCAGCGTCCGTCCAGCGACGACCGCGTTCCTCAACCGCGCGTCTATAGGCTTCCCTTTCCTGTTCTATGCGCTCGGCAGTCAGGTAGTTGCCGTAGGCAACTCGGTAGAAAGTCATGACCTCCTGTATTGGAGCGATCCCGTCGGCATCCCGGGTCATAGGCATGTCCCCCGCTGGAAAGAAGAAGCCCCGCGGCCACTTGAAGCCCGCGCACGCACATTACTATACCGCTGCAGAGTGCCGTTTCAAGAGGCGAGTCCGCGCCGCACTGACTCGCGACCCTGCACCGCTTCGCGTGAGACCGTCGGTTTTGCTTGACTTCGATCCCATGCCGTGGTAATTGAATTCCGTCCTCCGGGGGTTCGGCGGACCCTGCAGACGCCGAAGATGGGGCACGCGATGGGGTCGCAGAGACGGGTGTCTCGCCCGGCCGGGGGCCCTGCCCTTGGGGGTGGCCGCAGATTCCGGCGAGATGCTCTCGAAGGCCGGGGCACACTGCCGGCACAGGCCGAAACGTCCCTCAAGGCCACCCCTCCGATAGACGATGAGTATAGGATAGGTACAGCGCATCACTGGGGGCCCGACATGGCCGAATCCATCGAATCGTTCGTCACCAAACTCCAGCAGGAGGGCATCCAGGCGGGGCAGGATGCCGCCGACAGACTCCTCGCCGACGCCAACGAGGAGGCCGGGAAGATCGTCGCCCAGGCCGAGGCCAAGGCCGGGAAGATCATCGAGACGGCCGAAGCCGAGGCCGCCACGACGCTTGAGAAATCCCGGACCGACCTCCGCCTGGCCGCCCGCGATACGGCCCTGCGTCTGCGCGAGGGCCTGACCCAAGCCGTCCGGGCGGTGCTGGCCGCCGGCGCCCGGCAGTCCCTCGGCGATGCCGAGTTCCTCAAAACCCTGCTGCACGACATCGTCATGCAGTACGTCCAGGCCGACCTCGACGGCCGGATCCTGATGAAGATTAACGTGCCGCCCGAGATGCAGCATCAACTGACCCAGTGGGCCCTTGGCCACCTGCACGAGAAGGCCGACCGCGGCGATGTGTCGATCGACCTGAAGGGAACGCTCGGCGAGGCCGGGTTCGAGTACAACATCGAAGGCGCCAACATCGAGGTGACGTTGGCCTCGGTGGTCGATGCCCTCTCGGAACTGGTGAATCCGAGCCTGCGCGAGATGCTCGACCAGGCCGTGGCCCAGCCTGCGCAGTAGGACGCCGCGATGGCAGGAGACAACTATTACCTGGTGTCGGCCCTGCCGTCGCTTCCGGCCCTGGGTTCGGTGCCGCCGCTCTCGCTTGCCGCCCTGTTCGAGCACGTCAGCGCTTCGGCGCGGGCGCGGGCGCTCGTCGAGGCCGTTCTCCTTGGCGACGACCTCCTCCAGCGCGACGCGGCCCTGGCGGGCGAGAGCCGGGAGGTCGAGCCCGTGGTGCTTACGTCCGCGCAGGTCCGCGACGACGAGCCCCTGCCGCCGCACCTGGCCCGGGGCGAGAATGAGCAGGCCACGCGAATCGCTTCCGACGCCGTTTGGGAAGCGTATTTCCACCATGCGGCGGCGGTGGCACGGCAATCGGGGAGCGGCTTTCTCGCGGCGTGGGTCGGGCACGAAGTGGCCCTGCGCAATGCCCTGGCCGGTGCGCGGGCCAAGGCGCTCGACCTCGATCCGGACGACTATCTCGTGGCGCCGGAACTCGGCGATGCCGACGAGGACGTCACGGCCCTGCTGCGCGAGTGGGCTGAGGCCGAGAACCCGCTCGAAGGGCTCCGTACCCTCGACGCCGCCCGGTGGCAGTGGCTGACCGAACACGACGCCTGGTTCTCCTTTGGTGACGACGAACTGGCGGTCTACGCCGCCAGATTGATGCTCCTGGCCCGATGGCATCGCCTGAGCCACGCCCCGGCCGAGGAGCCCGGCTGACACAGCCCCAATAATCAGCCCCCGTGAACACACGGGGGGCAACCATGACAGGCAAACGAGAGGACAAGAACGTTGAACGGACGAATCGTAGCCGTCTTCGGTAACATGGTCATCGCCGAGACCACCGGCCGCGTCGTGCAGAACTCCGTCGGTTACTGCTGCCGCGGCGACGGCGCGCGGCTGCTGTCGGAGGTGATTCGCATCCGCGGCCGGCTGGCCGACTTGCAGGTCTTCGAGGAAACGCGCGGCCTGAAGGTCGGCGACGTGGTCGAGTTCCGCGAGGAGATGCTCTCGGTCACCCTCGGCCCCGGCCTGCTGGGGCAGGTCTACGACGGGCTCCAGAACCCGCTGTATCAACTGGCCGAGCAGGAGGGCTTCTTCCTGAAGCCGGGCGTGTACATCGCGGCCCTGTCGGCCGAGAAGCGATGGACGTTCACGCCGAAGGTCGAGGCCGGCGCCACCGTCCGCGCCGCGGACACACTGGGCACGGTTCCCGAAGGCATCTTCGACCACCAGATCATGGCGCCCTTCGATGCGACGGGCAACCTGAAGGTCGTCCGCATCGCCGGGCCCGGCGACTACACGGTCGAAGACGAGATCGCCCTGCTGACCGACGAGGCCGGCAACGAACACCCCGTCACCATGACGCAGGTCTGGCCCGTCAAGCGGGCGCTGAACGTCTCCCGACGGCGCCTGATGCCCACCGAGCCGCTCGTCACCCAGGTGCGGATCATCGATTCGATGTTCCCGATCGTGCGCGGCGGCACGTACTGCATACCCGGGCCGTTCGGCGCCGGCAAAACCGTCCTCCAGCAGATTACGTCGCGTTACGCGCAGGTAGACATCGTGATCGTGGCGGCGTGCGGCGAGCGGGCGGGAGAGGTGGTCGAGACGATCCGCGAGTTCCCCGAACTCGAAGACCCGCGGACCGGACGCTCGCTCATGGAGCGGACCATCATCATCTGCAACACCAGCGCCATGCCCGTGGCCGCACGAGAGGCATCGGTCTACACCGCCGTGACGCTGGCCGAGTACTACCGCCAGATGGCCCTGAACGTGATGCTCCTGGCCGATTCGACCAGCCGATGGGCCCAGGCGCTGCGCGAGGTCTCGGGCCGCCTGGAAGAGATCCCCGGCGAAGAAGCCTTCCCGGCGTACCTGGAGAGCCGCATCGCCAGTTTCTACGAACGCGCCGGGGCGGTCGAACTGAACGACGGCCGCATCGGGTCCGTCACCATCGGCGGGACGGTCAGCCCGGCCGGCGGTAACTTTGAGGAGCCGGTCACGCAGGGCACCCTCAAGGTCGTCGGCGCGTTCCACGGGCTGAGCCAGGCCCGGGCCGACGCCCGCCGCTACCCGGCCATCGATCCGCTGGACTCGTGGTCCAAGTACGTCGGGATCATTGGTCCCGAGCAGATCGCTCGCGTGAGCCGCGTGCTGCGCCACGGCAGCGATGTGAAGCAGATGATGGCGGTCGTCGGCGAAGAGGGCACGTCGATGGACGACTTTCTGGTCATGCTGAAGGCCGAGTTCTTCGACAACGTGTACCTTCAGCAGAATGCGTTCGACCCGGTGGACGCCGCCACGTCGTTCGAGCGGCAGCAGCACGTCTTCGGCAAGATCCTTCGGCTCCTCGACCTGGAGTTTGAGTTCGACGACAAGGACGTGGCGCGGCGGACCCTGTTCACCGCCCAGGACCTGTTCCGCAACTGGAACTACGCCGAGTGGCAGGGCGACGAGTTCCAGAAGATCGAAGCCGACATCGACGCTTTTCTCGCGACCAAAGGCAAGCAACAGGTTGCCGAGGAGACGCTCAGCCCCGAAACAGCCAATGCCAAATGACAAATGAGAAATGCCAAATGCCGCGCGCGCGGATAAACGGCAAGCGACCGTATGATTTGACGGATCGTACCGCAAGGAATCTCGCGTCATGAGAAAGTATTACGATCAGATCACCCGCATCTCCGGCAACGTCGTCACGGTCAGCGCCGGCGGCATCGGATACGACGAGTTGGCCGTCGTGACGGGCAAGTCGGGCACGTCGCTCGCCACGGTGATCCGCCTTGAGGCCGACCAGGTTTCGCTCCAGGTCTTCGCCGGCACGCAGGGCGTTTCGACGGGCGACCGCGTCCGGTTCCTCGGGCGGCCCATGCAGGTGGCGTTCGCCGAGGGCCTGCTCGGCCGCATCTTCGACGGGGCCGGGCGCCCCCGCGACGGCCGCCCCGAGGTCGAGGCCGAGAGGGTGGACATCGGCGGCCCGGCCGTCAATCCGACCAAGCGGCGGCGGCCCGACCAGATGATCCGCACCGGCATCCCCATGATCGACATCTTCAACTCGCTCGTCGAATCGCAGAAACTCCCCATCTTCTCCGTGCCCGGCGAGCCGTACAACGAATTGCTCGCCCGCGTCGGCCTCCAGGCCAACGCCGACGTCATCATCCTGGGCGGGATGGGCCTGCGGCACGACGACTACCTGAAGTTCCGCCACACCTTCGAGGAAGGCGGCGTCCTCGGCCGGACCATCATGTTCATCCACACGGCGGCCAACCCGGTCGTCGAGTGCCTCCTGGTGCCCGACCTGTGCCTGGCGGTGGGCGAGAGTTTCGCCCTCCAGGGCAAGCGGGTCCTCGCGCTGCTGACCGACATGACCGCCTTCGCCGACGCCCTCAAGGAAATCGCCATCACCATGGAACAGATTCCGTCGAACCGCGGCTATCCCGGCGACCTGTACACGCAACTGGCGCGCCGGTACGAGAAGGCCGTGGACTTCGACGGCGCGGGGTCCCTCACCGTCCTGGCGTGCACCACCATGCCGGGCGACGACGTCACGCACCCCGTGCCCGACAACACCGGCTACATTACCGAAGGCCAGTTCTATCTGCGCAACAAGTGGATCGAACCGTTCGGAAGCCTGTCGCGTCTCAAGCAGCAGGTCAACGGCGACACGCGCGACGACCACCGCGCCATCATGAACGCGTGCATCCAACTGTACGCCCTCTGCCGCGAGAGCCGGGAGAAGCGCGACATGGGCTTCGAGATGTCCGCCTGGGACGCCAAACTCCTCAAGTACGGCGAACGGTTCGAGGGGCAGATCATGGACCTGGCGGTCAACATCCCGCTCGAAGAGGCCCTGGACCGGTGCTGGGACATCCTGGCCGACTGCTTCGACCCGGCCGAGACGGGCATCCGGCGGGCCATTGTCGAAAACCACTGGCCGAAAGAGACAGCGGCTGCATGATTGCGGATTTGGGATTTCGGATTTCGGATTTGCAGACAGGCGGGACTCACTTGGCTAGGCCGGAGAACGGCCGATGACACCGGAAGAGATGAAGCAGCGCACGAAGCGGTTCGCCCTGCGCGTCATCCGTGTCGTTGTCGCACTTCCCAGAAGCAACGTGACGGATGTCATCGGACGCCAACTCCTGCGGGCAGGCACAAGTGTCGGCGCGAATTACCGTGCGGCATGCAGGTCGCGTTCCGATGGCGACTTTCTGGCTAGGATGGGAATCGTGGAGGAGGAGGCGGACGAGGCGCTGTACTGGATGGAGATGTTGGTGGAGGCCAGCCTCGTCAAGGCCGACCGGCTCGCCGACTTGCGCCGGGAGGGTGAGGAGATCCTGGCTATCGTCGTAGCGTCCCTCAAGACGGTCAAGAAGAGGAAGCAGAGGCGAACCAGCGCCAATCCGAAATCCGCAATCCGAAATCCGAAATAGAGTGCCATGGCACGACGAAAACTCAAACTGACCCGCCCCGCACTCAAACGCCAGCGCGAGGCCCTCGTGCGGTTCGAGCGGTATCTGCCCATGCTGAAACTGAAGCAGCAGCAGTTGCAGTTGACCGTCCGCGACGTGACCAGGAAACTGCGCGACTCCCGCAACGCCGCCGATGCCGCACGCCGCGCGTTCGACGCTTACCGCACCGTCCTGGCCGACCGCGCCGGCCTGGACGTCGAGAGCGTCGCGCGGCCGCAAGAGATCCGGACCTCCACGGCCAACGTCGCCGGCGTCACCGTCCCGGTGTTCGAGGGTGTGGTCTTCCCGCAGCCGAGGTACAGCCTGTTCGCAACGCCCGCCTGGGTGGACCGGGCACTGCTGGACTTGAGGGAAGTCAACCGCCGCCTGGCCGAACTCGGCATCCTCCAGCAGCAGTACGACCGCCTGCACCGGGAACTTACGAAGATCATCCAGCGGGTGAACCTGTTCGAGAAGGTCATGATCCCGACGGCCCGCGAGAACATCCGCCGCATCCGCATCCACCTGGGCGACGAGATGACGGCGGCCGTCGGGCGCGCCAAGATCGCCAAGGCCAAAATCAGCGAGTCGGAATTCGCCGCCGAACCGCGCGAAGTCCTTGTGCCCGCCGCTCTCCCGCCGGAGGAAACGCCCAAGCCATGATCGTCACCATGAGCAAGATCTACGTCGTAACCCGAACGGCCGACCGCGACCGGCTGCTCGCGGCACTGCGCGACCTGGGCGTCGTCCACCTCAAGCCGGTGGACGCGGCTCGCGCCGTGGCCGACTCAGAGACCACCGCCGCCCTCGACCGTTTCAGCCGCGCGATTCAGATTCTCGAGAGCACGCCGCCGTCGGGCCAAGCACCCGACATCGCGCCGTCCGACGCGGCCGAGGAAGCCCTCCGCATCCAGCGCGACGCCGCCGAACGCACCGGCCGCCTCAACGCCCTCCACCGGCAGGTCGAACAACTCGCCCTGTGGGGCGACGTGCGGCTGGAGCAGTTCGAAAAACTCCGCAACGCCGGCATCGACCTCGCGTTCTTCGCCCTGCCGCCTGCCGACCTTCCCGCCGTTCAGGCCGAATGCGTTGAGCAGATCGCGCCGTGGCCCGGCAAGCGCGTCCTGGTGGCGGTCATCCATCGCGGCGGCGACCTCGACATGCCCGAAAGCGCCGAGCCCGTGCCGCTGCCCGCGCAAGACCGGCCGTCGATCCGGGCCGAAGCCAGGCAGATCGACGCCGCCCTCAAGGCCGACGCCGCGCGGCTCGCGGCCCTCGCCCACCTCGTCGGCCACCTCCGCCAGGAGCGCGCGCGGCTCGAGGAGCGGGCCGACTGGACGGTCGCCACCCGCAGCGCGCTGGCCGACGAGCGCCTGTACGCCCTCCAGGGCTGGGTGCCCGAGGAGAAGGTCGCGGGCCTCGCAGCCGACCTTGCAGCCGCCGACATCGACGCCGCCGTCGAAACCACGCCCATCGCCGACGACGAGCAGCCGCCCACGCTCATCAAGTACCCGCGCTGGGCCAGGCCGATGAAGGGCCTCTTCGAGGTCCTCGGCACGGTCCCCGGCTACCGTGAGTTCGACGTGGCGGCCGCCTTCATGATCGCCCTGCCCATCTTCGCGGCCATCATGATCTCCGACGCCGGATACGGCATGCTCTATCTTCTCTTGCCGGCCGTCTTCTACCGCAAGATGAAGGCCGCGGGCGCCGGGCTGCTTGCGCAACTGGTGCTCGTCATTGGCGGACTCTCACTCATCTGGGGGTTGCTGACGGGCGCCTTCTTCGGCTTCGACATCAGCCGGCTGATGGGCCTCTCCGCGCCCATCGTGCCCGTGTCCACGGCCACGGTGCACATGGACCTGCTCATGCGCATCAGTTTCCTGCTGGCGGCAGTTCACCTGAGCGCGGCGCACCTGTGGCGGGCAAAGGACAACTTCCCGAAACCGAGGTTCCTGGGCGAGATCGGCTGGGCCGTCTTCATCTGGGGCATCTACGGCGTCGTGAAACTGCTGCTCCTGGGCGATCCGTTCCTGGGCACGGTCTACCCGTACCTGGCGGTCGTCGGGGGCGCGGCGGCAGTTCTGTTCTCCGCGTCGAGTTGGGGTCCGCTCACGGCAATGGCCCTGCTCGGCAAACTCGGCATCGGCATAGCGAACTTCCCCCTGTCGGCCCTCGGGACGCTCGGCGACACGATCAGTTACGTGCGTCTGATGGCGCTCGGCGTGGCGGGCACGGCACTGGCACTGGCGTTCAACAGCATGGCCGACGCGGTGCCCTTCCCGGCGGGCATCCCGATCCTCATCGTCGGCCACGCGATGAACGTCGCGCTGTCGGTCGTTTCGCTCCTGGCGCATGGCGTGCGTCTCAACATGCTCGAGTTCTCGAACAACCTCGGCATGCAATGGACCGGCTACCCCTACGAACCCTTTTCCGTGAGAGGCAATCAGGAGAACTGATCATGGACGCAACTCTGTTCCTGGGACAGTTGGGCGCGGCCCTGGCGGTCGGCATGGCCGCCGTCGGCAGCGCTCTCGGATGCGGCGCGGCAGGAAGGGCCGCCGCCGGAGCCTGGGCCAAGGATGCCAAGGCCGGCAAAGGCCTCCGCTTCACCTACGTCATTCTGGTCAGTATGCCGCTCACACAGACGCTCTACGGGTTCATCGTGATGAGCACGATGGCCGGCAAACTGGCCCTGGCGGGTCAGAACGCCGGCCTGCTCTTCGGCATCGGCCTGGCCACCGGCCTGGGCGAAATGCTCTCGGCCTGGATGCAGGGCGTTATCGGCGCCGGCGGCTGCCGCATGCTCAGCGAGGCCGACGGAAAGGGCTTTGCCTTGGTCGTCATCGCCATGGGCATCGCCGAGACGGTCGGCGTGTTCACGTTCGTCTTCATGCTTATCCTGATCAACTCGATCACCGGGTAGAGCAGCCCCGGATAACGTTCGGTTCGTCGCTTGCGCGGCCGCACCGAAGCGAAAAGAAGCGCGGGAGGCATTCCTGCAGCCCGCGCTTTCTCTTTCGCCTGCCCGTCACTTCGCGGATAACACCTTCGCCGCCTCGTACGCCGCGCGGCCGACGGTGTCGGTCGCACCTGTGAAGCCGGGACCGCCGGCGGCCACGTAGCCGTGGCTCGCGCCTGACCCGTCGGGCGACACCCAGAAGGCGTACAGAGACCCCTTCGTCAGGTGGAAGCGGAACCGCACCGGCTTGCCGCTGACCGCCGCCAGGTCCTCCGCCCCCTTCCACGTCACGGCCTGAAGCGTCTTGTCCGCCGAGATGGGCGAGCAGTTACCCCGCGTGAACGGCTCAATCACCTTGCCGCCTGAGTCCAGCACCTCAGCCGCCAGCGATCCGCCGTCGCAATCGACGTTCACGAACAGGCGCTTGCCCCTGAACGTGACCGGCCGCGTCGTCAGCGTCCCTTCCTTCGCCCCGGCGTCCATCGAACAGAAACCGTCGCGCCTGAGCATCGCCAGGCCGGTCGAGGCGGCCCCGTCCCAGAACCCTTTCGTCAGGGCCCGCCCGCTGAAGTAGAAGTACAGCCGATCGCCGACAACCAGGCACCCCCCGCCGCACGACTGCACGTTTCCCCACCGCCAACTCCCCTCCGTCTCGGTCACCTCGAGGAACCGCTCGCGGTCGGGCCGGTGCCAGTGGAAGCCGTCGCGGCTGAAACCCAGCAGCACCTCGTTGCGTTTCTGGATGCCGCGCTTCGCGCAGTCCGAGTTG
>DATKXP010000362.1:0-10818 GCA_035529015.1 Phycisphaerae bacterium
CGCACCGGTGGGTGGTGCACGCTGAGTGCGGTCCTCCGGCAGCCTCTACGCCGCGGCGCCGGGTTCCTCGGTGCCGGGAGGGACGTGCTCGGCCAGTTTCGGCAGCCGGACCCCGAACACCAGCGCGCCCAGGATGCACACCCCGCCGCCGATCATGACCGTCAGCGGCGCTCCGACGGCCCCCGCCAGGAGTCCCGCCAGCAGGTTGCCGAAGGGGATCATCCCCATGAACATCATGGTGTAGAAACTCATGACCCGGCCGCGCTTGTCCTCGTCCGAGAGGGTCTGAAGCAGCGTGTTGCTCATCGACATCTGGAGCATCATGGCGGCTCCGGGCCAGACCAGGATGGCAAGGACGGCCCAACGGACCGCCGACGACACGGGCTGGCCGGTCGCCGCTGAGCCGAACGGAACGACGACGGCGCCGAAGGCGATAAGCCCGGCGCCGAAGGCCACCGCTGCCAGACGCATCATTCCGCCCAGCCGCGCCACGCTCCTTCGCGACGCCAGAAACACCGCCCCCAGCAGTGCGCCCACGCCCGTCGCCCCCATCAGGTGGCCCAGCGTGTCCGGCCCGCCGCCGAGCACGTCTTTGGCAAAAACGGGCATCAGCCAGATGTACGAGACGCCGGTCACGCTGGTCACGCCGAGGATCAGGAGGATCGACCGCAGGGCCGGCGACGTGAAGGTGTAGCGGAAGCCTTCCTTGAGGCCGGCGAAGACACCGGTCTTCGGCGGCTCGATCCTGCGAGGTTTGACCCGCATCGCGAGGAGCGCGACGATGACGGCGCCGTAACTGACGCCGTTGACCAGGAAGCACAGCCCCTCGTCTTTCCACGCCACAAGGTATCCGGCCAGGAGCGGCCCGACCAGCCGGGCCGTGTTGACCAGGAAGGAGTTCATCGCGATGGCGTTGGCCAGGTCCCGCGGGTCGTCCAGCATCTCGAGGACAAACGACTGGCGAGTGGGCACCTCAAACCCCCGCACCAGCCCCGTAAAGACGCTCAGCACGATCAGTTGCCAGACCTGGATGTGGCTCGAGAGCGTCAGGGCCGCCAGCGCCAGCGCCTGAGTCATCGCCAGCACTTGGGCGGCGATGATCAGACGCCGCCGGTTCCACCGGTCCGCAATCACCCCCGCGAAGGGTGCCAGGAAGAACGTCAGAATCTGGCTCGTGAACCCCACGACGCCGAACAGTTCCACCGACCCCGTCAGCCGGTACGCCAGCCACCCCATCGCGATGCTCTGCATCCACGTGCCGGTGACCGAGATGCTCTGGCCGAAGAAGTACAGCCGGAAGTTGCGGTGCCGGAGCGATCGGACAAGGGACGTCATGGCATGCTCGCCGTGTCGGGATGCTGCGCTGGGTTCACGAGTTCGCGTTGTTGCCTTTCGCCATCTTAAACCCCGGGGACGGGCTCGTGCCACGCCCAAATCCCGACGGGGGACCTCTGGCTGAGTTGAGGCGGAGGCGGAAGGCGCGGCCGCGCTGGGGCGGGACGTGGGCCGCAGCCGCAAGTGCGAGGCGTCAGTTCGTGCGCTCGGCGACCGCCGGCGCATCCGAACGGTACGGCGCCAGAACAGCGTCGGCAACGCGGAAGAACGCCTCGACCACCGACGGGTCGAACTGCTTGGCGCTCTCGGAGCGGATGATATCGAGCGACGTCTCCTCGCTGTAGGCTTGCTTGTAGCACCGCTCCGAGAGGAGGGCGTCGAGGACGTCGGCCAGACACACGATGCGCCCCGACAGCGGGATTTCGTGCCCCGTCAGGCCGTACGGATACCCGCTGCCGTCCCAACGCTCGTGGTGCGAGATGGCGATGTCGTGGGCCGCGGCAATCAGGTCGCTCGCCGGATGGCCCAGGATGTCGGCGCCGATGAGGGCGTGCTGTTCGACGATCCGGCGTTCCTCGGCCGTCAACCGGCCGGGTTTGTGCAGGATGGCATCGGGAACGCCGATTTTGCCGACGTCGTGCATCGGGGCGGCGCACTCGATCAGTTCCACCTGCCGCTGGTCCAGGCCCAGTTCCTCGGCGATGAGTCTGGCCGTGCGGCTGATGCGGCGAACGTGTTGGGCCGTGACATTGTCGCGGTGTTCGACGACCACGCTGAGGCGGATGATCGTGTCGAGGTGGGCGGCCTTGACTTCCTCCTGCAAGAGGGCGTTGAAGATCGTGACGGCCGCCATCGACGCCAGCGACAGGATGCCCGTGCCGTCGGCGTTTGGAAAGGCAGCGACGTTGCCGAACTCGTCGAGGCGGTTCAGCAGTTCCAGCACGCCCACGCACGACCCGTCCGGCCGCCGCAGCGGAATCGCCAGGATGCTCTGGGTGTGGTACCCGCTGGTGGCGTCGAAGTTGCGGTTGATCCGGAACGGCCAGTCCTCGGCCAGACGGTCGGCGTCGGGGATGTTGACGACCTGCACCGTAGACGCCACGAACCCGGCCAGCGAGTCCGTCGCGACGGGGATCTCCTTGTCGAGAAAGACGTCGGAGATCGCACCATTCGGCAGGCGGTCGTTCTGGGCCGCGACGAACCGAAGCCGCCCGTCCCGCAGGACGTACAGGCTGCCGGCCTCGGCCCGGGCCAACTTGCGGGCCTCCAACAGAATCATGTCGAGCATCTTCCGCCGGTCGGGCATCGCCGACAGGTTGACCCCAATCTCCAACAGCCCTTTCAGGACGTCGGCCGCATCGTGAAGGACCTGGACGTGGTAATCGTGCATGCCTTTCCCAGGCGCCAGAGGCAGGGGATGCTCCGTGACCGGCCGGCGTGCGCAGTGCAGGTGGGTGCACCCTTTATATCGACAAAACGCGGGGCCGCTGTTCAGCCCGTCAGGGCCAAAAAACGGTTTCAGGGGCCGTCACAGTCGGGACCGGCTCTTCCGGCAACCGTGCGACGGACGGCGACGCGCCGGGCACGCCGAGAGGCTGTGGGGGGTCCGGCAGGTCACTTCGTCTCGGCCAGGCGGACGGCCTGGAGGTTCATCAGGCCGGCGTTCTTGATCGAGAGGGGCTTGACAGCAATCGTGGTCGGGCCGGCCTGGCGGATCTCGAGCGTCCCCACGTTCCTCGTAACGAACGTGCTCCAACCACCGGTGCCTTCGACCCTGTGGCGAAGCGTCGCGTCGCCCACGCTGAGTTCGAACTCGCCCAGGGGCCCCGATTTGTCGTGGGCGTAGGTGACGGCGACCGTGTAGGTGCCCGGACGCTCGATGGTGATGTCCCAACTGACCCACTCCTTGACCTCGCCCCAGAACCCGATGTTGTCGCGGTCTTGCAGGTTCTCATACCGGGCCTTCGTGCCGTGAATCGTGGCGTTGCGGGCATGCACCTCGATGACGGCGGGCTCGGCCGGTTCGGGTTTCGGGGGCTCAGGCGGCGGTTCCGGCGGCTTCGATGGAGGCTCGGGTGGTTCGGGCTCCGGCGCCGGCGGCTCGGGCTGCGGCGGCGCCGGCGGTTCCGGTTTGGGCCTTTCCGGAGCGGGCGTGGGAGGCGGCGGCGTGGAAGGCGGCGGCGTTCGCATCTCTTCCGACCGGCCCAGGCGGTAGAGGGCCACCTGGGCCTCCTGGGCGGCGCCGGTCCCCGGGTAGAACGTGACGATGTTCTCGTACGCCCGGAGGACGTCTTTCGGCCGGGCGTTCGGGGTGGCCTCGAGGTTCTTGGCCTGCCCGAGCGCGGCCTGAGCGTGCGGCTCTTGCGGGTGGGGTTTCCCGGGCCGAAGCACCGGGCCCAGCGAGCCCGGCGGCTTCGACCGGCTCCGCTCTTCGTCAGGCGGGCCAAAGCCGAACACGATCAGCAACACGACCAACCCCACCGCCGCAACGACGAAAAAGGCCGCGACCCCCACCAGCAGCCCCGTCTTCTTTCGGGCCGCGCGTTGCCGATCCGGGACCGGGGGCTCGGTCCTGGCCTCGCGTTTCGGCGCCCCTCGTGGCGTGACCGTCCGGACGGGCGCCGACTCGGCCCGGGCGAGGACGACACGCGCCGCGGCCTCGGCACGGGCCGTCCGGCCACGCTGGGTCTTGGCGACGCCGGCCAGTTGGCTGACCAACTCCACCGACGCCAGGCCGCCCTTGTCGAGCGCCGAGAGGTCCAGTTGGTCCAGCGCGTCGATGAACTCCTGGGCACTCTGGTACCGGTCCTCGGGCTCGCGGGCCATCGTCTTCGCCAGGAGCCAGCACAGCGGCTGCGACAGTTCGGGCACGACGTCGCGCGGATCGGGCGGCTGCTCCAGCACGTGCATCCGCATGATCTCTTGCGGCGTCGGTGCCACAAACGGCGGCCGCCCGGCCACCATCTCGTACAGCGTGACCCCCAGCGAGTACAGATCGGTCCGGTGATCGGGGGGCGGGTCGCCGGTGACCTGCTCCGGCGAGATGTAGTACGGCGTGCCGTAGGCCTTGCCTTCCTCCTCGTCCTCCTCTTCGGCGTGGCGCGCCAGCCCCATGTCGGCCAGTTTCACGACACCTTCGCTGGTGAGCATGATGTTGCTGGGCTTGACGTCGCGGTGGATGATGCCGCGCGCGTGGGCGGCCTTCAGGCCTTCGGCCGTCTGGCGCACGACCAGGACCGCCTCGGCGGGCTCGAAACGCTTCCGCGCCTTGAGCAGGTCCTTGGCCGAGCCGCCATCGATGTACTCCATGACGATGCAGATGGTGTTCTTGAGGGCCCGGATTTCGTGGACCGTGACGATGTTCGGATGCGACAGTTGGGCCGCCGCCTTGGCTTCCCGGATGAACCGGGCCCGCGACTCGGCGTCGCCGGCGGCACGGGGCAGCAGAATCTTGACCGCCACCTCCCGCTCGGTCACGGCTTGGCGGCACTTGTACACGACGGCCTGGCTTCCGCGGCCGATCCGTTCGAGCACCACCAGGCCGGAGGCCCGCATGTCGGGAGCCGCCAACTCATCGGCGCCGTCGGTGTCCTCGCCGGCCTCGAAAGCGGCGGCTGCCTGGTGAACCTCGTCGGCAACGCCGCCGAGGCGCTGGAGCACCTCGGGCAGGGGAACCTCCTGCCCGTCGCGGGCAGCCTCGTCGAGGACGCGACGGGCCTGGCGGACCTGGTCGTCGGTCAGCAGGCCCTTCTCCTGGAGGTGCTCCAGCAGCCGTTCTCTGGTCGGGTTGGCCATCGGAGTTCCCGAGCCGCCCTCGGCCGAGCGGCCCGTGTGGCGGCCCTACCTTATCTCGCCCTCGGCAGAAGGTGTCAATCAGGAAATTGACTCCGACCCCGCCCTGCGGCTATAATCCCGCGTCTTTGGAACAGCGTATCCGGCGAGGGGTAAACGCAGCGTGCACCGTCAGCGCGGCAGGTCAGGCGACCCGCCGCGCGGGCGCATGGCGAGGAGGCCGTCGCAGTGTATCTCGGCATCGACATCGGCTCGGTCAGCCTGAACCTCGTGCTGCTCGACGACCAGATGCGCGTCGTCAAGGAACGTTACGTCCGGACGCGCGGCAAGCCGCTGGAGACGGCGCTGGCGGCGCTCGAGGAACTCTTCGCCGAGGTGGCGCCGGCGGAGATCGACGGCGTGGCCTTCACGGGCGCCGGCACGGCCGTCCTGGGTGAACTGTACGGCATCAAGCCCGTCAACGAAGTCGTGGCGCAGGCCAAGGCGACGGCCGCCCTGCACCCCGACGTACGGACGATTATCGAGATCGGCGGCGAGGATTCCAAACTCATCCTCCTCGAGGAGGACCCCCGCGCCGGCTGCATCCGCATCCGCGACTTCGCCATGAACATGCTCTGTGCCGCCGGCACCGGCTCGTTCCTCGACCAGCAGGCGTCTCGCCTCGGCGTTTCGATCGAGGACGAGTGGGGCGAGATGGCCATGAAGAGCGTTCACGTGCCGCGCATCGCCGGCCGATGCTCGGTCTTCGCCAAGAGCGACATGATCCACCTCCAGCAGGAAGGCACGCCCGACTACGACATCGTGGCCGGCCTGTGCTTCGCGATGGCCCGCAACTTCAAGGCCGTCATCGGAAAGGGCAAGGAGTTCGCCTCGCGCATCGCCTTTCAGGGCGGGGTGGCGGCCAATGCCGGCATGGTCCGCGCGTTTAGAGAAACGCTGGACCTGGAGGACGGCGAACTGCTCATCCCCGAGCATTTCGCCTCGATGGGCGCCATCGGCGCGGTCCTGGTGTCGAAGGAGCGTGGCGAACTCGGTCGCATCGCCTCCCTCGAACCGCTGCGCAAGTACCTGGCGTCGCGCCGCTGGGGCGGTGGCGAACTCCATCCCGCCCTCGAGGACGACGGGTATCCCCTGACGATCGAGCCCGACGCGTTTCCACCGGGCGACGAGCCGGTGGACATCTTCGTCGGCGTGGACGTGGGCAGCATCTCGACCAACGTCGTGGCGACCGACTCGGACGGCCGCGTCCTGGCACGTGAGTACCTGATGACCGCCGGCCGGCCGCTCGCGGCCGTCACCGACGGCCTGTATAAGGTCGGCGCGGCGCTGGCGGAGCGCGGCGGCAAGCATCGCCTGCGCGTCCGCGGCTGCGCGACCACCGGCTCGGGCCGGTACCTGACGGGCGATTTCATCGGCGCCGACGTCGTCAAGAACGAGATCACCGCCCACGCGACGGGGGCCATCTTCATCCGGCCCGACGTCGATACCATCTTCGAGATCGGCGGCCAGGACTCCAAGTACATCAGCATCGACAACGGCGCCGTGGTCGATTTTGCGATGAACAAGGTCTGTGCCGCAGGCACCGGGTCGTTCATCGAGGAGCAGTCCGAGCGGCTGGCGGTGGAACTGAAATCGGGCGAGTACAACCGCCTCGCCCTCTCGGCCGACGAACCCCCCGCCATGGGCGAACGGTGCACCGTCTTCATCGAGACCGACATCAACCGGAACCAGCAGAGGGGCGTCGAGGTCGATGACCTGTGCGCAGGCCTCTGTTACTCGATCGTCCAGAACTACCTGAACCGCGTTGTCGAGGACCGGCGAGTCGCCGACGTGATCTTCTTCCAGGGCGGTACGGCGTACAACCGCGGCGTGAAGGCGGCCTTCGAAAAGGTGACCGGCAAGCCGATCATCGTCCCGCCGCATCACGACGTGGTCGGCGCCATCGGCATGGCCCTCATCGCCCGCGACTGGTACACCGAGACGGGCAAGGAAACGACCTTCCGCGGCTTCGACCTCACCGGCGTCGAGTACTCCTTCGACACGTTCGAGTGCGAGGACTGCGCGAACCGCTGCGAGATCCACGTCGTCGAGATCAAGGGCGAGCCGGGGCCCGAAGGCGCTGCGGCCGACCGCACCCTCCACTACGGCAGCCGCTGCGGCAAGTACGACGAATCCCAGCGCGACAGCCTCGGCAAGCACCTGCCGCGCCTGTTCGTCGAACGCCAGCGGATGATGGAGGCGGCCTACGCCAGGAAGAAGCCCGATGCGCCGAACGGCAAGACGGTCGGCCTGCCTCAGATGACGCATTTCTGGGAGACCATGCCGATCTGGCGTGCCCTGTTCACCGAGATGGGGTTCGAGGTGGTCCTCTCGTCGCGGACCGTCCGGGGCATTGTCAACCGGGGCGTCGAGGAGGTGGCCGCCGAGACGTGCTTCCCCATCAAGGTGGCCCACGGCCACGTCCGCGACCTGGTTGAAAAGCGAGCCGATTACATCTTCCTGCCGACCATCGTGGACATGCCCAAGGCGACCGACGACATCGTCAATTCGTACGTGTGCCCGTACGTCCAGTCGGTGCCGTTCATGGTGCGAGCGGCCATGCCCGACGTGGACTGGGAAGCGAAGATGCTCTCGCCGACGATCCACTTCTCGCGCGGCGAGAAGGCGGTGCGAAAGGAACTCGAAGCGATGGCGGCGCGGCTGGGCGTCGCCAGGAGCCGCGCGCGGCGGGCCACCGACGCCGCCTTCGCCGCGCAGAAACGGTTCGAAGCGGCGCTTCAGGCACGCGGACGCGAGGTCCTCGAATCGCTCGACCCGCAGGACCTTGCGCTGGTGATCGTGTCGCGGCCGTACAACGGGTGCGACCCGGGGCTGAACCTCAACATCCCTGAGAAACTGCGTGACCTCGGGCGGTTGGCGATCCCGCTCGACATGCTGCCCCTGGACGGCGAAGACATCTCGGCCGAGCATCCCCACATGTACTGGGGATACGGCCGGAAGATTCTGGCGGGCGTTCGCATCATCGCACGCGACCGCCGCCTGTACCCCGTGTACATCACGAACTTCGGCTGCGGCCCCGACTCGTTCATCATGAAATACATCGCGAGCGAACTCGAGGGCAAGCCGTGCCTGATCCTCGAAGTCGACGAGCACTCGGCCGACGTGGGTGCCATCACGCGGTGCGAGGCGTTCCTCGACAGCCTCAAAGGCGTCCGCGAACGCGAAGCCCGTCAGGGACGCAAGGCACGCCTGGCGAAACTCGACTACAGCCGCAAGGCTTACGGCAAGCGCACCGTCTACATCCCGTACATGGACGATCACGGATTCGCCATGGCGGCGGCGATGCGCGCGGGCGGCGTCGAGGCCCGGCAGATGCCCATGTCCGACGAGGACACCATCATGTGGGGCCGCAAGTACACCTCCGGCAAGGAGTGTTACCCGTGCATCATCACGACGGGCGACTTCCTGCGGCAGATTCACTCGCCGGGGTTTGACCCTGACCGGTCGGCGTTCTTCATGCCGACGGCGTTTGGCCCGTGCCGCTTCGGCCAGTACAACAAGTTCCAGCGGATGGTTCTCGATGAACTCGGCCTCGAGGACGTGCCGCTCGTGCTCCTGGACCAGGACAAGGACTTCCAGGGCGACGTCAAGAACCTGGGAACCGACTTCCGCAAACTTGCCTGGATCGGCATCGTCTTCGTCGATACGCTCCAGAAGATGCTCCGCGAAACGCGGCCCTACGAGGTCCACAAGGGCGAGTGCGACCAACTCTACGAGAAGTACCTCCGCAAGTGCGAGCAGGTGATCGAGGGCCGCGGCGACCTGGTGGCCCTGGCCCTGGAGGCGCGAAGCACCTTCGAGGACATCGCCACCGACCGGTCGCGGCCGAGGCCGAGGATCGGCATCGTCGGCGAGGTCTTCGTCCGCTCGAACCAGTTCACGAACAATTTCATGGTCCGCAAGATCGAGACCCTCGGCGGCGAGGCCGTCATGCCCCCCTTCGAGGAATGGGTCAACTACATCGGCTGGAGCCGAAAGGAAGACGCCAAGATCGAGCGGAACTGGAAGCGGCTCCTGGTCGAAAAGGTCACCGACCTCATCCAGGGCCGTGAAAAACGCAAAGTCCTCCGCCAGTTCGAGGGGGCCGTCCGCCACTTCTTCAACGAGCCGCCGTCCGACGATGTCATCGCCCTGGGCAAAACGTACCTCGACCCGGCCGTGCGCGGCGAACCCATCCTCTCGATGGGCCGGTGCGTGGAATACGTCCACGACGGCTGCGACGGCGTCGTCAACCTGCACCCGTTCAACTGCATGCCGGGCACGATCGTCAATGCGCTCCTGACGAAGTTCCAGAAGGACCACGACATGCCGGTCCTGAAGGTGGCGTACGACGGTCTGGAGCAGGCGACCGAGATGGTCCGCATCGAAGCGTTCATGCACCAGTGCCGCGAACGGTTCGAGACCCGCCTCCGTGACGCCGGCAACGGCGCCGGTGTCGGCCCCGGCGGCGCCATCGCCGCGGCACGGTCGGGGCGGTAACGCGCCGGCCGACGGTTCCTGTGCCGCGGCCACTGTTCGGATGGGGGGTGTCATCCGGTGAACGCAGTCGCTCGCTTCGGGATCCTGGCGCTGGCGGCGCTGGCCGCTCAACCGACCCTTGCGCCCGACCGAGCCAACGTCGTCGCGTTTCCGCCGCTTGAGGCCCGGTTCGTCCGATTCGTCATTCACACGAGTTCCCGCGGCCAAACGTGTATCGACGAGTTGGAGGTGTACGGCCCCGACGGCACGCACAACCTGGCGCCGGCCAGCCGCGGCGCCAAGGCGACGGCCTCCTCCTGCCTGCCCGGTTACGCCATTCATCAGGTCGCGCACCTGAACGACGGCCTCTACGGCAACGACCACAGTTGGATTGCCGCCGGCGCCACCGGCGAGTGGGCCCAGATCGAGTTGCCCCGACCGGCCGCGGTGGCCAAGGTCGTGTTCTCGCGAGATCGCCAAGGCCGCTACCGCGACCGCATGCCCGAGAGTTTCGAGGTCCGGGTGTCGATCGACGGCGCGCAATGGAAAACCGTTGCCCGTGTCGGCCCTCCCGCACTGCCGGCCGGACCCATGCAGGAGGAGGATCTGCTGCGCTATGCGTTTGCATGCGAGGACCGTACGTGGCGCAGGGTCGATCCGTCGGACTCCGTAACCCGCGTCCTGGGACAGATGGCGGAGATGATCGAGCGCTTCGCCGCCAAGGGGTTGGACGTGGCATCGGAGCGTGCCGAACTGGCGGACCTGCGCCGCCGGCACGCATCGCTCGTGGCCGCCGCGCCGCAGGACCCGACCGCCGAACGCGCCGCGTTCTTCGATGCCCGCCTGGCGAAACGGCGGCTGTTCTTCCGCGACCCCGACCTCGCGGCGATCGAGACGATCCTGTTCGTCAAGCGTCGCCCGTTCGAGCCGTCGCACAACTACAGCGTCATCCTGGACGCGCGGTTCCGCCCCGGCGGGGGCGTGTACGTTCTCCGGATTCCTCGCCGTGAAGGACGGTTCGAGCCGGGCCAGGGCAAGGTGGTCCGACTCTTCGACGCCGGGGGCGGCATCGTCCGAAATCCCATGGCCGGGTTCGACGCCCGCCGCATCCACTTCGCCTATCGCCCGTCCGAGACGGGCTACTACCACCTCATGGCCATGAATGCCGACGGA
>DATKXP010000363.1:0-2679 GCA_035529015.1 Phycisphaerae bacterium
TCGAGGCCGCCGTCGCCATCAGCGCCAACGCAGACTGGACCCTCGCAACCGGCAGCACCCTTACGCTGGCGGGCCCCGTCGATCTGGGCGGCCACACGCTCACCAAGAACGGCGGCGGCACGCTCACCATCTCGGGCAACCAGGACCATGCCGCGGGGTCCGTCATGGCCGCCCAAGCGGGCACCGTCATCCTCAACTCCGACGCCGCCAGCGACGGCATCCCGGACCTGACCGTCGAGGTCAGCGGCGGGGCCGTTCACTTCGGGTCAACGCAGCACCTGGCGGCCCTCAACGTCAACACCGGCAGTTCACAACTGACCGCCGGCGGGGCGAATGTCCTCACGGTCAAGGCGCTCTCGATCGACACGGCCGATGCGTCGCTCGACCTGACGGACAACGCCCTCCTCGTCGATTACACGGGCGGCGCCAGCCCCTTCGATGCCATTCAGGGCTACCTTGCCGCCGGGTGTAACGGCGGGGCGTGGGACGGACTCGGCATCACCTCCAGCGTGGCGGCGGCCCACCCGCAGGGTCTGGCGGCCTTGGGGGTCCTCGACGACGGCGAGAAGGTGATCGTCGATTACACGTGGGCCGGCGATGCGAACCTCGACGGCGTCGTCGACTCGAACGATTACGACAAGATCGACACGGCGTGGGCCCTGTGGACCGGCGAGGGAATCGTGCCCGATGGCGGATTCCGCTGGGCCGTCGGCGACTTCACCTACGACAACATGATCGACTCCAACGATTACGATCTCATTGACCGGGCGTGGGCCCTCCCCGAAGGCACTCCGCTGGGCGGCGGCGCGCCCGCACCCACGCCCGAGCCCGCCTCCGCCGCGCTCGTCCTGGCCGGGCTCGCCTGGGTGGCACGGCGGGTGCGCCGCTTGCGCAAAGGATGATGCCCCCTGCCGGGTGCCATGCTTTCGCTCGCGAAAGCATGCCCTCTCGCCATGTAGGCCGCGGCGTGCCGCCCTGGCACCCTCGCACGGGTACGGCCTGTGCCGTGGCCGGCGGCCATTCCCCTTGCCCCACCCGTCCCGAAGCATTACGATACGCCGATGGTCCTGACCGCGCAAGACGCGTCTGAGCCAACAGCATGACGCCCCTGGAACCAAGAGAAGCCCGAGGTGTGTGTCACTCCTGCGGCGCCAACCTCGGACGGAGTCAGGTACTGCGTCCCCCGAACTCATCGTGCCTCGTCACAGGCCAAGCCTCCGGTTCTCAGTTAAGTGTAATCGCCTTCCCCGAGAGCGTCCTCACGCGGATGCTGGAGCAGACCATGTTGCACATGTAAGACTTGAGGCCGACGGCGCCCTTTCTCGGCATCTCGCCCCACTTCTCGGTGGAGAGCGCGGACTGCGGGCCGGTCCAGTTGATGTATGACTTGCCGTCCAGCGTGACGGAGATGGTTGCCTTGTCGCCGTCGAGCAGCACCTTGACGCCCATGGTGACGGGTCGGCCTTTCTTGATGGCCGCCGCGCTGGTTTTGGTCTCGTTCTCGTCGGCCATCTTGCCGCGGATCAACTGGATGCCGCTGTATTTCTCGCCCAACTGGAGGATCGGCATCGTGTCGCCCACCGGTATGGCGATGCCCATGTTGGCGCCCGTGACGCATGTCAACCTGACCTCAAGTTCGTAGTTGCCGTGCGGACAGATCGGGAGCGAGACGCGACAAAGGTCCTTTGGCCCGCTGACGATGCCGGCTTTCGTCCGCTTGAAGTCGCCCCAGGTCCGGAGGTTCTCGGCCGTGATGGTCTTGAGCACGTCAATCCACGGCCCCGGCGGCTGCGTCCAGCCCAGGGCCTTGAGGTCCTCGTCCACCTTCTTCAGGGCCAGTTCCACTTTCGTGCGGTCCATGTCCGCGGCACCGTGCAGGTCCAGGAACCGCTCGTAATACTCCCTGGCCCGGACAAACATGGCCACCTTGCTCCCAGGGACCGCCGGGGCCGCCAGTTGCCGGTACCAGTCGGCCATTTCCATGCAGGCGGCTTCGGGGGCCGCTTCCACCGGCTTGGCGGCGGCAGGGACATACTTGCACAGCAGCGGATCGCACGCGTCATCGAGGTACTTGGCGGCCTCGGGAGGATTGTCGAGGTCCACCAGGAGCAGGCGGACGAGTTGGTCCCGGGCCTCACGGTTGTCGGGATTGGCCTTGAGGTTGGCCACAAGCCGGGGCAGGTTGGCCGCCAGTCGCTGCTGTTCGCCCAGCCGCTTCATCTGCGTCCCGATCCACTCCGCGCTGGCCGATCGGATGGCGCGGGCCACCGTCAGCGCCTGGCGATAGAACCTGGCGGCCTCCTCAAAGGCGCCAACCGCCGTCCTGGCCGCCGCCACGTCGGCCAGGCACTTGATCAGGGCCTCGCCGGCGGCACTTCGGGCGTCGCCGCGGCTGGCGGTGTACTGGTGCTGGCGGACCGAAAGGACCCGTTCCTGCAAGGCCTGCGCACGCTCCGGCGTTTTCCTCGCCAGGAGTTCTGCGGCGCCCAGGGCGGTTTCACAACCCTTAGGATCCTCGGCGGCCAGGTCGAAGGACTTCTCGCACAGGACCGCCAGCAGCGCGGGCTGCGACTCGGCGGCGCGGGCAGCCCCAAGCAACTTGGCCGCCAACGCCAGGTCGTCCCCGACATCGCGGGTCGCGGCCACGCGCTTGAGTTCTTCGCCGTAGAGCGACTGGAA
>DATKXP010000364.1:0-7990 GCA_035529015.1 Phycisphaerae bacterium
GCCCAGGGCCGAGTCATAGAGCCGGCGCACGTGGGCCTCGAGGCGAAAGACCTTCCCGCCGTACGACCGGATGCCCTCGAAGACGCCGTCGCCGTACAGGACACCGTGGTCGAAGACCGAGATCTTGGCGTCCTCGCGGCCCAGAAGTTCGCCGTTGAGCCAGACCTTCGAGCCCATGTGCCTCTTCCTTCCTGCCGTCCCCGGCGGGTGGCCGCCGAGCCGCGAGCGGTCCGCTCCCTCACGGTCGCGGCTCGGACACGGCCGCCCGAGCGCGCCGCCCGAGCGCGCCGCCCGAGCGCGCCGCCCGAGCGCGCCGCCCGGCGAGCACCGAAATGTATCGGCCCGTCACGCCCCACGCAAGAGTTTCCCGTCCGCGAGGTGCAGCACCCGGTCGGCCTGCTCGGCCACGCGCTGGTCGTGGGTGACCACGACGACGGTGAGGCCGTCGCGGCGGTTCAGGCGCGTGACGACGCGCATGATCTCCTCGCCGGTGGCGGAGTCGAGGTTGCCGGTGGGTTCGTCGGCGAAGAGGATGCGCGGTTCGTGCACCAGCGCCCGCGCCAGGGCGGCCCGCTGCCGCTCGCCGCCCGAGAGTTCCCGCGGAAGGTGGGCCACGCGCTCCGCGAGGCCGAGGTCGCCGAGCACCTTGAGCGCGCGGCGGCGGCTCCGGCCCCGCGCGCCGGGCCACGCGACCAGGGGCGTGCGGATCATCGCCGGCAGCATCGTGTTCCCCAGGACCGAGAGGTCCGGCATCAGGTAGTAGAACTGAAAGACGAAGCCGACGAAGGAGTTCCGCATGCGGTCGCGCCATCGCTTGGGCCGGGCAAAGGCGTCCTGGCCGTCGAGGACCACACGCCCCGACGTCGGACGGTCCAGGAGGCCCAGGAGGTGAAGGAGCGTGCTCTTGCCGCTGCCCGACGGGCCCAGGATGCAGAGGAATTCGCCGGCGCCGACCGCCAGGTCCACCCCGTGAAGGACCCGCAGGCGCGCTGCGCCCATCCGGTAGTCCTTCACGAGGCTCTCGGCTTTGAGGATCGGTTCGGTCATGGCACGTGGCTCAACGCGCTCCCCTTCCCGCCTTCGCCCAGGCTTCGGCGGGCAAGCGGGTCGCGGCTAAAAGGACCTTGGCTATTCATACCGCAGCGCCTCCACCGGCTGCTTGAGCGCCGCGAGCAACCCGCCGGCCATGCTCGCCAGCGTCGAGAGGGCCAGCACACCCGCCCCAATCCCGATGCACCACAGGGGCGAGGTGTGTTTCGGAATGTGATCGAAGTAGTACATTTCGCGAGGGAACACGTCGATGCCGAGCGTCTGGTTCACCCAGATCTCAATGGGGTCGAGGTTCGCGAGCATCACGAGCGCCGCCGTCATGCCGATCGCGGCACCGATGGCGCCGATGATAAAGCCGTACCCCAGGAACAAACTCCCCACGCCGGCGTCGCGGGCCCCCAGGGCCTTCAGAATCCCCACGTCGCGGGCCTTGATGTACGCCATGACGTACGAGATCAGGCCAATCAACACGCCGAACCCGATGAACATCATCCCGAGCATCAGGGCCGTGATGTTCCGCTCGACCTCGACGACCGTCAGGATCATCCGCTGCTGGGTCTCCCAGGTGTTGACGGCCAGTTGCAGGACGCCCACCTCGCTCCTTTCCCGTGCGAACTCGCGCCAGACGTCCGTGATCCGTTCCACGAGGACACCGGCCTGCGACGGGTCGGCGATTCTGACCTGGACCTGGCTCGTCCGTGCCGGCACGGCCGGCCTGCTGCCGGCCGCGGGTTGCGCGTCCATACCCGCCATCTGCTGGGCCACGTCGAAATCGACGTACACGTGCGACGAGTCGGCCTCCCAGTACCCGCTCTTGAAGCGGTCCACGACGGTGAAGGCGCGGCTGGCGACCTTCGGGATGCCGCCTGCCTGCATCTCGATGGCGCCGCTCGGGCGGATCGGAATGGTCGAGATCACCAGGTCGTCGCCGTACGCAAGGAGCGGAAAATCCACGACCTGCGGTCGCATGACCTCCGCCTTGCGGACCGGTATGAACACGACCGCAGCCACCAGTGCCACCAGCACCACGGCACATAGGACGGTGGCGACCGCCCAGCCCGTGCGCCCCGGACGGCGGCGCCCGGCCCGCCACACAAACAGCGTAACCACACCGGCGACGATCGCCAGGCCGACGGCCAGCACCCGTCGCCCCGCCCCTTCCGTGATGGTCTCCTGCACGTCGCTTCGCATCGGGGCGCCGATGACGCCGACTCCGGCGATACACCCCGGCCGTGGCGACCGGCCGTCGCGGTCCCATGCCTCCGGCATCTTCAACAGGTCGGCCAACGGATACTGTGATCCACGCTGCCGCTGAAGGTACTCATGGAAGCGACCCATCTCGGCCTTCTCCTCGGGCCGGATGCCGATGACCATGCACGGCCGCACGAGCGGCTTGACCGCGCTTAAGCGCGGCTTGATCCGCGCGACGGCGTAGGTCTGAATGACGGGCGTGGCCGCCTCGACGCCGTCAACCGCCTCGATCCGCCGCGCGAGTTCTTCGTAGTGCGGCAAACCTTCCATGTGGGCATCGACGATGATGTCCGAGAGCGTGCCGCGCGTCATCTCGCGCGTCTCGCGCACAAAGCCGTCCATGATCGCGAACACCAGGATCAGGAGGAACACGCCGAGGGCGGCCGGCAACGCCGAAACCAGCGGCACCACCGCCTTCCACCCGCAGAACAGGTACTTCAGGCAGATGATGTGCTTGTAGACCGGCGTGGCCAGCACCAGAGCGATCAGGCCAAGCAGGACGACCCCGGTCGCCACGACGACCGGTACCAGCCAAGGCGAGGCCAGCCACTCTTCCTGCATGCGAAGTGCCCTCGCATCGGTTCGACAGCCCGTAGCGCCGCGCCCGTTTAGCCGTCGCCGGCACGGCGACGGTCTTTGCCCTTTGGGTATCGGCGCCCAGTCCCGTCGCCGTACCGGCGACGGCTAAACGCTACGCCTGCTGGTCGTCGGCCGAACTTGCCCCGTCGCGCGGCCGCAGGGCCGGGAACAGCACCACGTCGCGGATGCTCGGCGCACCGGTCAGGAGCATGACCAGGCGGTCGATGCCGATGCCCAGCCCGCCGGCCGGCGGCATGCCGTACTTGAGGGCCTCCAGAAAATCGGTATCCATGACGGCCATCGTCTCGTCCTGGCCGGCCAACTGGACGCGCAGCGCCTCCTCCTGCACGTCCGGGTCGTTGAGTTCGGTGTAGGCGTTGCCGATCTCCATCCCGGCGACCATCGGCTCGAACCGCTCGGCGATGTCGGGCCGGCCGGCCTTGCGTTTCGTCAGCGGGCACAGGCGCGCGGGCCAGTCCATCACAAACGTCGGCTGAACGATGTGGTGTTCGACCGTGGCCTCGAAGACGTCGTGCGTGACCACGTCGAGGTGCTTGCCGGCCTCCTCGATCTCCATTTGGCGCGCCCTGGCGCGGATGGCTTCCTCGTCGCCGAGCGCAAGGCCGGCGTGCTCCTGGAGGAGGTCGGCGTAGGTTGCCCGCCGCCACGGTGCTTTGTACTCGAGGTCCACCTTGCCAAAGGGCAGGCACGTCTTGCCGCCCGAAACCGTGCGGGCCAGGTGCTCGACGAGCGTCTCGACGATCTCCATCATGTCGGTGTAATCGGCATAGGCCTGGTACAGTTCCAGGAGCGTGAATTCGGGGTTGTGCCTGGTCGAGATGCCCTCGTTGCGGAACACGCGGCTGATTTCGAACACGCGGTCCATGCCGCCCACGAGCAGCCGCTTCAGGTACAGTTCCGGCGAGATGCGCAGGTAAAAGTCGGTGTCGAGCGTGTTGTGGTGCGTGATGAACGGCTTGGCCGCCGCCCCGCCGTAGATCGGTTGAAGGACCGGCGTCTCGACCTCGACGAACCCGCGCTCCCGCATGAACCGGCGGACCTCGTCCAGGATGAGCGACCGTTTCAGAAACAGGTCGCGCACGTCGGGGTTCGCGAACAGGTCCACGTACCGCTGGCGGTACCGGGCCTCGACGTCCTGAAGGCCGTGCCACTTCTCGGGCGGCGGCAGAAGGGTCTTGGTGAGGATCTCGAAGCGGGCCACCTCGACCGTGATCTCGCCCGTCCGGGTGGTAATGAGGCGACCCTCGGCGCCGACCCAGTCGGCCAGGTCCAGGAGTTTGACCCGCTCCCAGTCCGCGTCCGAGAGGACCTTCTTGCTGAAGGCGAGTTGGATGTGGCCGCTGCGGTCTGAGAGGTCCGCGAACACGAGTTTGCCGAACTCGCGCAGGGCAGTCAGCCGCCCGGCCACGCGGGCGGGGACGCCCTCGCCGGCCGTCTCGTACCGATGCCGCGCCTCGGCCGCCTCCATCGTGTCCGGGTAGCGGTGGCCGAAGGGGTCAAGGCCCTTCTCGCGAAGGCTCTCGGCCTTGCGGCGTCTGGCTTGTTCGTACTCGCTTGCCATGATGCTTCGCTTCCGCCAAGTCCCGCCCGCAGGGGCGTAGCATGCTACGCCCCTACACCGGCCATGGTGCTTCGCTTCCGGAGAAGTCCCGCCTAACGCTACTTCGTCAACTTCGCGTCGCCCCCCATGGCGATAGCGCGGTGGGCAATCCTGCCCCCCGCCGGCCCCAGAGGGGGCCATATAACGCAGCCGCGGCCGGTTCGGTCCGGGTGCACGCGACGGATGATAGGCGTGCCCAGGCCGCGGAGCAAGGAAAAGTCACCGCAGATGGGTCCCCCGAAAACCGTGGCAGCAACGTGTACCCAGTCCTATAATAGCGCATTGCTCGACGAGCGTCTGCCGAAGGGGGAGAGGAGTGACCGGAATCGTCTGTGCGCTGGTGGCCCTGGCGGCTGCGGCACCGCTGCCCGCGGGGCCCGCCGAGAGTCCGGCGCCGGCTGCGCCGGCCGTCGCGACGGCGCCGTCTGCGCCCTCGCCCGTCCTCGCGTACATTCCCGAAGACGCCGACCTTGCGGCCCACGTCCGCATGGCCGCCTTCGCCAAGACCCACTTGTGGAAGATGCTCGCCGATCCCGCGCTGGGGCTGCGCCGACGACTCGCGGCAAACCTGCCGCCGGCCATCGACCTGGAGAAGGACGTCGTCGCGGCCGCGCTGGTGAGTTCGCCGCAGGACCTTCTCGATGAGGGCAACTTCGGCCTGGTCCTGCACCTGGCCCGCGACGTCCAGGCCAAGGACCTGCTCCGTCAGACGCAGCCGGTCGTTCCCATTCCCGGCATCCCGACGCCCGTCTACAGCCTTGGCACCGAGAAGACGCTGGCCGTCCCCGAGCCGCGCATCGCGGTGATCGCGTCGAACCGCGACTACCTGACCCGCCTGCTGGCGGCCGCGCGCCGACCCAAGACCGGCCCTGCGGCGCATTCGATGTCGGCCCCGTCCGGCGAGATTACCTTCGTCGCCCGAGTGCCGGCCAGCCTGAAGGAGTCGATCCTGGAAGCGTACCGGCGGTTCCAGCAGAAGACGTTGCGGCCGAATATGGACATCGACGCAGTGATGGCATTCGCGCTCCACTACAACCTGGTGCGGATCGCGCTGCAGGCCGAGACCGTGACGGGGTCGCTGGACGTGGCGCGCGAGGCCAAGGCGCTCGATGCCGAGGTGCAATTCGCGTCGCCTCAGATGGCCGCGTTCATGGCCGACGTGCTCCAGGCGTTGGCCGATCCGCTTCAGATGGCCCTGCCGGCCGTGTTGGGCGGGCAGCCGCTCGAGGAACCGGCGTCGCAACCGCTCTATCGCGCCGTCGCCGATGAAGGGGTCGTACGCCTGGCCGTGTCGCGAAGCGCCGCCTACCGTTTCGTCAGCAACCTGGTGGACACCGTCAAGCAGACGGCGTCGGACGATGCGGCCGGCAAGGCCAGCGCCCGCAACCTCCTGATCCTCGGCGAGGCCGCCCACGTCTATTACACCATGAACGGGACGTTCCCGAGGACCTGGTCGGACCTCTCGCGGGCCGGCCTGATCCGCGATCCGGACGTCTTGAGCAACCCTTTGCGTCAGACGCACCGGGCGGCCGGCGATTACGAACTCGTGCCCCTGACGAAGCGGGCGACCGAACGAGACGGACTTCTGGCGGTCCTTGCCTACGAAGTGTATCCTGTCGGCGAGGAGCCGCCGCGGCTGAACGTCCTCTTTGCCGACGGGCACGTCGAATGCATCGACCGGGCCCAGTTCCGCCGGCTGTACCAGCAGACGCTCGAGAGTCTCGGACGATAGAAGAGCCTCCCCGGCCCGCACCAAGGAGAACCCGATGCCACGAACGTTCGTCAACCAGTTGACGATTCCCGGCACGATCGTCGAGGCGGTGTTCCACGTGGCCCAGAAGGACCTGCGAACCACGAAGAAGGGGATGCTCTTCATCTCGGCCAAACTCCGCGACCGCACGGGCGACGTGCCCGCCGTCATGTGGGACGCCACCGAGGCGCTCTTTGCCGCCATTCCGCAGGGCGGGTACGCCCTGGTGAAGGGCCGTGTGAGTGAATACAACGACGCGCCGCAGATTGTGATCGAGGCCATGCGGCCGGCCCGCGACAACGAGGTGAACCTGGCCGATTTCCTGCCCCAGGGCCCCGGCGACCCCGAGGAGCACCTCGCGCGTCTCAAAGAGGTCCTCGACCAAGTCGAGCGGCCGCCGCTTCGGGCGCTCCTGGACGCGGTGTGGGCCGATGAGGATCTGATGGCGGCGCTCAAGCGTGCCCCGGCCGCCGAGAAACTCCACCACGCCTATCTCGGCGGGCTGCTCGAACACACGCTGAGCATGGCCGAGGCGGCCGTGCTCCTCTCGAAGCACTACCCGAAACTCGACCGCGGCGTGCTGCTGGTCGGCGTCCTCTGGCACGACATCGGAAAGACACGCGAACTCCATTACGACAAGTCGTTCGGTTACACCGACCCGGGCAAACTGGTCGGCCACATGGTGCAGGGCATCCTGATGCTGGAGGAGAAGATCCGCGGGGTCCGTGCCGGTGGAACCGAGTTCCCCGAGACGCTGGCTCACGTGCTGCGGCACCTGGTGCTTGCGCACCACGGGGAGCACGCCTTCGGCAGCCCGAAACTGCCGATGACGGCCGAGGCGTTCGCCCTGCATCACCTCGACAACGTCGACGCGAAACTGCACGGTTTCTGGCACACCGTGGAGTCCGACGCCGACCCGTCGCGCCGCTGGACCGCCTGGAACCGAATGTTCGGCGGCGCCCTGTTCAAGGGGTTCGATGAGGAACCGGCCGAGGGGACCCACGACGCGGACAGCGACGACCGCCTGGCGGGCGGCCTGTGACGCCTGGCGGCCGGCCCTGCCACTACAGCGCCACTTACCGATCGGCGCCGCCCGGAAACAGGCGACTGCCCCTGGTTCTTAGTTTCTCTCTGGATTCTGGAGCCCCACATGGGCTTTCTGATCAATATCCTTGCCAACATCCTGTTGAACATTCTGCTGAATCTTTTCTCGTACGTTATTCATGCTCTTGCGGCTTGGCTAAAGGTGCTGGGCATCAACATCCGCGGCTCGTTGTCCCCCCAAGATACGCTCCTCAACAAAGCAGACCTGGAATCACGTGTGAGGCGGATTTTGGGAATCCTATTGAGTCCTGCATTGCCAATGGAACAGGCTACCAGGTGAGGCCGGGCCGATGGAAGTACGAGGCCAGCAGCGAAGGGCGTCGGCGTTGAGCGGCCATCGAGCCGCCGACCGCCCGCTCCAGGTGCGCCACGTCCTGCGGGATGAAGTTCGCCAGGTCTGCGTACTTCGTGTGGTTCCAGACCTGTTCGGCCGGGTTGAGGTCCGGGGCGTAGGGCGGCAGCCACTCGACCTGGAGCCACTCCACGCCCCGGGCCTCCAGCAGCCGCACCGCCTTGCGATGGACCCCCAGGCGGTCCAGCACGACGATAAGCCGCCGCGGCAGGTGACGGTGGAGATGGAACAGGAACGCCACCACGTCCTCGGCCCGGACGTTCTCGGACTGGAGGCGAAAGTA
>DATKXP010000365.1:0-2118 GCA_035529015.1 Phycisphaerae bacterium
TATGGGGTTCCTATCGGCAAACGGGCAGGGGGACCTGCAGCCCCTTTTGCGAGCGAAAAATAGGGACAGGCACCTATTTTCGTCCGCGAAATAGGTGCCTGTCCCTATTTTTCCTCCTACTTTTTCGTGCTTTTCAGGCTACGGCCGGCCGCGGGGCGCGAGCAGCACCCGCTCGCCGTCGAAATAGCCGATCCGGGCTGAGGGCAACCGCGGGTCGAAACTCCCCGCTGCAGGCTCCACCGCCGCCACGTGCCAGTCCGCAAACAGAACGTTCGCCCTTCCGGCGTGGCGGAACTGTACGTACCGCCGCCCCGGTTCCAGGTAGTACCAATCCTCGACCATCGGATTGGAGGGTGAGGCGGGCGCCTGGAACGTGTTGACCTGGGCGGAGTCCGCAAAAATCGCCGTCCGCGTCGCGTCCACCGGCCGGATCCAACCGTAATGGCCCTGGTAAGGGACTGTCGGGTTGGGCGTCTTGTGGCTGGAAAGATACCGGTTGATGCCGTACGTCCACCCTTGGCCTTTGAACTTCGGCTTGTAGGGCCCGCCGAACGGGACCGCCGGGCAGGTCTCGACCGTCTCCGGCGCTTCCAGGTACGGATAGAGGCGGGCCTTCGTGCGGTCCAGGATGCGGTTACCTTCGCCCAGCATCGGCGAGCCGTTCGGCTCGAAACCGAAGTACCAGTAGCGTCCGACGGCCGGGTCGTCCTCCACCAGGGGGAAGAACCACCCGTCGTGGTCCTTCAGGTACAGGCTCATGGCGATGCCGATCTGCCGCAGGTTCGACGTGCAGGTCGTCTGGTGCGCCACCACAAAGGCGGCGCTGATCGCCGGCAGCAGCAGGGCCGATAGAATGCCGATGATGGTGATGACCACCAGGAGTTCGATCAGCGTAAAGCCGCGCTGGAATGTTCGAATCGCACGCATCATGGCCCTGATCTCGATCGCGCCCGTCACGAGCCTCCGTGTCGGGAACGCCGCCGAAGCAGGACGGCGCCGACCCCCCCCGCCAGAAGGCACAGGGTGGCGGGTTCGGGCGTCAGCGTGTCCAGGGCGAAGTAGGCCGGCGTGTTCAGGTTGCCCCAGAGGTCCAGGTCGGAACCGCTCAAGGTGAACTCCAGCGAGGTCACCGGCCCCAGGCCGCTGAGGTCCACGGGCGTCCAGGTGTTGAGAATGTAGTCCCGGCTGTTGTCGGCGAAGCGGTAATCCGCCAGGTAGACCTCGACCGTTCCCTGCACGGCGCTGCCGTTCTTGCCCGTGATGGTCAGAAGGAACCAGTCGGGGTCGCTTCCGGTCGAGCCGCCGAACTTCTTGGCGTAGGCGTCGCCGTCGTGCATGGACAGATAGGCGTAGGTCGTGTTGGTGACGTACGCCGTCGCGAGGGTCGCGGCCTGCGGCCAGGTGACGGTCGGAATCGTGGGGGGCCATGTCCAGGTGTCGTAGTAGGCGACGCCGTAGGTGCTGCCGCTCTGGCCCCCGCCCGGGATCGCGCTGAACTGGTTCCCGTACCCCCCCGTCGTCGTGTCCGTCTCGTTGGAGTAGGCCCACCCGGCCCAGAACGGCCATCCGCTCGACACGTCCACCGTGTAATACGTGTTGAACCGCGCCGGGCCGAACTGCGTGCTGTACTCGGCCTTGAAGCCCGCCGGCATGGAGACGGTCGGCTCGCCGTTCCAGTGGCTCTCCGGCGCCAGCGCCAGCGCGTCGAAGTCCGCCTGCGTCCCCCCCGCCGCCTCCGCCGCCAAACATCCCGACACCACCAATCCAACCAGCATCCCTCGCATCATGGCACAACCCTCCCCTGTGCGGCGAAGGCGTCGCGAGCCGAATCGCCGCGGCACGATCCGGGCGCGAGCCCTTCGCCGACTCTTCTGGTTCCTGGTTGACTTCCCCGGGTGCGACTTTTTTGGCGGGTGCTTCTCAGCCGTCGGTCCCGCCGGGCTTCACCCCGCTGTAGCGGGGTTTCGCCCTGGCAAGGCGGGGCGAAGAAAAAACCTTCGGCCCCGCGAGGGAGGCCGAAGGTTTGAGCGCACCGCCGGCCGGCCATTCCCTTTCCGCGAGGAACGCCTGGCTCTCGGATTCCGGGGCCGGTCTTCTGGCTTGCGAATCGTCCTACTC
>DATKXP010000366.1:0-2292 GCA_035529015.1 Phycisphaerae bacterium
GTCGAGGCCGATGTTGTGGACCCACCACTTGGCGGCCGCCGGGCCGTCGCCGAGGGCGTCGATGTAGCCCAGGCCCGCGCCGCCGAACTGGTTGATCAGGTCCTGGTAAATGGCGTCGGCCTTGGCCTGGGCGCCTGCGCCCGTGCCCCATCCGGCGGCCCCCAGGACGTTCGATGCGGCCGCCGCCCAGCAGCCGAGGTCCGCCGGGACCGGCTGCGGAACCCCCTGGACGACGTGTGCCTTGTCCACGTCGGGCACGGGGGTGCCGTCCGTGCTGTTCTTCGGGTCAACATCGTAGTTGACCTGTGCGGCGAGGGCGCCGGCCATGAGCAGGACGCCCGCCAGAACTCCACACAACGTGCTATGCCATCGTCCCATTGTCATGCCCTCTCAACCTCCCGATTCCGGCCGCCCTTCGTCCCCGCGGCGGCCCCTTCCGCTTCGACTTCTATGTCATCCCTCTTTTCGGTCGGCCGAGGCGCGTCTGCGGCGGCTTCTCAGATGCGCCACCCGTGTTCCCCGAGGCGCCCCGCGCCCCGAAAACAGACGGAAACCCCGACCCCTGCTCAGATCAGGCTCCCCGAAAGGCTCGGCTCGCACGGACCATCCGGCGCCCGGCACACCGGTGTGGCCGCACGCAAGAACCGCTCAAACCGAAGACGTGCTACCGCCGGCGCCGCCCGACAAGGGTCAGCACCCCGCCGATGCCCAGCAGCGTCAGCGTGGCCGGCTCCGGAACGATCTCCAACACCGTGACGCCGAAGTGGTCATGGCCCGAGTACGACCCGCCCCACGTCAGCCCGCCCGGGCTGGCCGTCCACGTGTCGTGCACGAGAATGAGGTTCGAGATGTCGTCGTCGTACCCCACGCCGACCATGGTGTGGTTTTCGACGTGAATCAGGACCGTCCGGCCGGCGTCGATCTCCGCCTTGTACTGCTCCAGGGTGAACCCCTGCGCATTGCCGTCCCATCCCAGAATCCATTGATTGTACAGCACCTGGGCGTCGTAGCCGCAATAACGGATGTACTCCAGGATGCCGTACATGCCGCTGCGGTCCAGGATGGGCTGGCCCTCGTGCTCAAGGTCCGGCACCTCATCCCAGTACAGCGGCAAGCCGTTCGTGCGGTAGAAGAAGGTGGTCATGCCGTTCGAGTTGCCCCGGGCGTCCTGACTGGTTCCCATGAAGTCGGCCATGCTGTTGAAGGCGTGCCACGGCTCGGCCACGTCGTCGCCGGAGCCGCCGTAGCCTGCCGCGTAGAAGTCGGCCACGTGCCCTTGGCTGGCAATGGCGTGGGTCACCACGGCGCCCCAGCCGACGGGCGGGCCGTAGAACGTCTCGATCTCGGCCTCCCCGCCGGGAACCAGGTTGTCGTACCCGTAGCCTGCGTACCCGTCGCGGTCGTAGTGGCCCAGGACCATGCCGACCGATGTCGGCGAACAGCCGTACCACCAGTCGTAGGCACCCACGTTGGGCACGGTGCCTCCTTGCTTATGAAACGCCACTTCGACACCATCGCTGACAAACGTGCCGTACGTGACGTCCGGATCCAGGGGATCGCCTGCGGCCCACGCCGCCGGACACGCCACCAGAATGCAGACCGCCGCCACCACCCCCACCCTACCCCTCTGCCCCATCGATACGTCCCCTTTCCGGCCCCCTTCGGCACTGCCACCGTCCGGAGCGCCGGCCGACCCGGCCGCGCTCACGTCCTGCCTGATTCAGAAAGCGCCATCCCCGGGCGGGACACATCCCCCCGGGAATCGCGCTATCCGTGATGTCGCTCGTATGTCCGGCAGCCACAAACGCTGCTCCGTGGCCGCTCTGCAGCGGCCCTGTTAGCGCAAAAAAGGCCGCCCTCCGGCTGTTTCCTGCCGGAGACCGGCCCATAGTGCCTTACGACTCGCAAAAAAGCGGGCCGGGCCCCGTCTCCGGAGTCCAGCCCCGCAACCGAGCGTCCTGTGTACGTCCCCTCGACGCTCACTCTATTTATACCACAAGAAACGCGATTGTCAAGCGAGAACGCCGGAAACCGCACCCGCGAATCGGCCACCCCGCGCTGACGCTTGGGGCTGGTTGGGGCCGGCAGCAATATATACTTTACGAAAACGGCCTTTCTCGGGACCCCCCCAAATCGCGCTTTTCGGGGTGTCGAACCCCGTTTCTGGCCTGGAAACGCCGATTCGGGGCCCGAATGTTAAGATAGGCAAGGCAAAAAGCGCTCCGTTTTGATCGGTTTCTGATCGCTTTTTGCTCAAACTTGGTCCGTTCTTGCTCCTTTTTACCCCTTTTT
>DATKXP010000367.1:0-2456 GCA_035529015.1 Phycisphaerae bacterium
GGCACTGGCCCAGGCCGTCGGGTTCCTGACCGGCGAACTGGCCATTGAACCGTGCGCCGTGGACCTGGAGGCGGTCTTCAACGAGGCCCGCCACGACGACGTGGACTTCTCGGACGTGCGCGGCCAGGAACACGCCAAGCGCGCCCTGACGGTGGCGGCGGCCGGGGGGCACAACGTCCTCATGATCGGGCCGCCGGGCTCCGGCAAGACGATGCTCGCGCGGCGGCTGCCGACCATTTTGCCGATGCTCGGCATCGAGGAATCGCTCGAAACGACCCGCATCTACTCGAGCCTGGGCCTCTTGCCGCCGGGCGAATCGGTCATCGCCGTGCGGCCGTTCCGGTCGCCCCATCACACGACCAGCGAGGCGGGCCTGGTGGGAGGCGGAACGGTGCCCGCGCCGGGCGAGGTCAGCCTGGCCCATCACGGGGTCCTGTTCCTCGATGAACTGCCGGAGTTCAACCGGCACACCCTCGAGGTGCTCCGCCAGCCGCTTGAGGACGGCGTCGTCACCATCAGCCGCGCCGCCGCCAGCCTGACCTTCCCCGCCCGGATCATGCTCGTGGCCGCAC
Organism: Phycisphaerae bacterium; assembly: GCA_035529015.1. Classification (GTDB taxonomy): domain Bacteria; phylum Planctomycetota; class Phycisphaerae; order FEN-1346; family FEN-1346; genus JAUVZF01. The sequence continues at coordinate 573 of DATKXP010000367.1, forward strand.
TGAACCCGTGCCCGTGCGGGTACCTGACTGACCCGAAGCGCGAGTGCCACTGCACGCCGCGCCAGATCACCGCGTACATGGGGAAGATAAGCGGGCCGCTGCTCGACCGGATCGACATTCACCTCGACGTGCCGGCGGTGCCGTATCGCGAGTTGCGCGGCAAGACGGAAGGGACGTCGAGCGCCGGGATGCGCGAGCAGGTGCTGGCGGCCCGCGAGCGGCAGGCGGAGCGCTTCGGCAGCCGCCGCATGACCAACGCCCACATGAGTCACCGGCAGGTCAAAAAGCACTGTGCCCTCGACGACGCGGGCGAGAGCCTCCTGAAACAGGCGATGCACGAGATGGGCCTCTCGGCCCGCGCCCACGACAAGATCCTCCGCTCCGCCCGCACCATCGCCGACTTCGAAGGCGCCGAGAACGTCACCGCCACCCACCTGGCCGAAGCCGTGCAGTATCGCCGACTGGACCGGAACCTGTTTGCCTGAGGTGTTTTGCCCTGCCGGCATCGCCGCTTACTAACGTGCGCGGCTAGTCAGAAGCGCACTGTACGCATATGCAGCATTTACCAGCCGCGAGCGTCAGCGAGCGGGCGCTTGCCGGGCGCGCTGATCGCGAAATAGCCGTGACTAGCCGCGAGCGTCAGCGAGCGGGGGGCGTGGCATGGCCGAACCGTTGGCGTACTTCCTGACCTGGACGACCTACGGCACGTGGCTTCCCGGCGATGCCCGACGTTGGGTTGACAAGAGGGGCTCGGCCGGGACGCCGTACCGGCAGGGGGATCCCGAGCAGGTTGCCGTAGCCCGGCATCGCATGAAGCAAGCAGCCGTTTGTCTCGACGACGCTCCCCGCCGACTGGTTGAGGCGGCGATCCGCGAGACGTGCCGCCACAAGGGGTGGCATCTGCACGCGCTCAACGTACGGGCGAATCACGTGCACGTCGTTGTGACTACCCAGGGCGAGAGGTCGGAGCGCGTCATGACGTCGCTCAAGGCATGGGCCAGTCGCAGGCTGAACCAGGGCAATCGTCGCAGCCGATGGTGGACTCGGCACGGCAGCACACGGTACATTACCAGTCGGGCGTCGCTGGCGCGGGCTGTCGAGTACGTGATGAATCAGTGACACGGCCGGCAGCGCCGCTTACTAACGTGCGCGGCTAGTCAGAAGCGCGCCGTGCGTGCATGCAGCATTTACTAGCCGCGAGCGTAAGCGAGCGGGCGCTTGCCGGGCGCGCTGATAGCAAAATAGCCGTGACTAGCCGCGAGCGCAAGCGAGCGGTTTGCTATGCCAGGCAGGAGACCCTGATGGCGAACGTGCTTCGAGTCGGCTTCATCGGCTTCGGATTCATCGGCAAGGTGCAGGCGTACGCGTACCGGAACCTGTCGCTGTTCTACGATCCCGTGCCGCTTGAGGCGCGAATCACCCACGTGTGCACCAGCCGCCGCGAGACCGCCGAAGCGGGGGCCGCGCTCGTCGGCGCCGAACACGCCGTCACCGACTACCGCCGGGTCACGGAGGAAAGCGACGTCGATATCGTCCACATCTGCACGCCGAACCACCTGCACAAGGACGCGCTCCTGTCGGCCATGGCCCACGGCAAGCACATTTACTGCGACAAGCCGCTCGTGGCGACGGAGGCCGAGGCCGACGAAATCCAGGCCGCCCTGCCCGCCTACAAGGCGACGGCCCAGATGGGCTTTCAGAACCGGTTCTTCCCCGCGACGCTCCGCGCCGGGCAACTCGTCCAGGAAGGGTTCCTGGGCGAGGCCCTCGAGTTCCGGACCGCGTTCCTGCACGGCGGCAGCGCCGACCCGGCGGCGCCCTTGAAGTGGAAACTCTCGGCGGCGGCCGGAGGCGGCGTCATCGCCGACCTCGCATCCCACGTCC
>DATKXP010000368.1:0-8509 GCA_035529015.1 Phycisphaerae bacterium
TGGCACCCGCGTCGGAAAAGTCATAGGACCTTTCTGGAAACGGCACTGGCCGTCCTGTTGTGGCCGGCCGCGGCGTGGTGCGCCGATGCCGATGCGGCCCACTTGCTCATCCCCCGGCCCGTGTCGGCTGCCGCGCTGCCGGGCGTCTTCCGATTCACGCCCTCGACGCGCATCGTCGCGGACGGCCCGGCCCGGGCGGAGGCAGCCAAACTGGTCAACCTCCTCGCCCCGGCAATGGGATACCGGCTCGGTGTGGGCGAAGCGGCGGCCGACGCCGCGCCGGTCGTCCATCTGCAACTCAAGCCCGATTCGACCGGCAAACTCGGTGCCGAAGGGTACCGGCTCGACGTCGCCCCGGACCGCATCGACCTGGCCGCCCCCACACCCGCCGGCCTCTTCTACGGCATCCAGACGCTGCGCCAACTGCTGCCGCCGCCGATCTTCAGCCCACGCAAGGTCAGCCGCGCCGAGTGGACCGTCCCCTGCGTGCGCATCACGGATTACCCCCGCTTCGCCTGGCGCGGACTGCTGATCGACCCGGCCCGGCATTTCATCCCCAAGGGCGACGTCATGCGCTTCATCGACGCCATGGCCCTGCACAAGTTCAACCGCCTCCAGATCCACCTGACCGACAACGAGGGCTGGCGCATCGAGATCAAAAAGTACCCGAAACTGGCCGAGATCGGCTCGAAAATGGACTGGACGTTCCGACGCAAGGGCGCAAACGCCACGCCACGCTTCGGCTTCTACACTCGGGACGATGTCCGCGAGATCGTCCGCTATGCGGCCGACCGCCACATCACCATCGTGCCGGAGATCGAGATGCCCGCCCACACGGGCGCCGCGACCGTCGCCTATCCGCGCCTGAGCCTCACGCCCGACGCCCTCGCCGGCCTGCCGCCCGAGGAGCGATGGAGCAAGGTCCGCGGGGTCGTGGCGCCCCGGCCCGAAACCGTGGCGTTCCTTCAGGACGTCCTCGCCGAGGTCGTCGGCCTGTTCCCCGGCCGCTACATCCACATCGGCGGCGACGAGGCCAACACGAAACACTGGCAGGCCAGCGACGAGATGCAGGCCCAGATGCGACGCCTCAACCTCAAGGACGTCCACGAACTCCACAGTTGGTTCATCAAGCAGATCGACGCCCATCTGACCGCGCGCGGCCGCCGCATGGTCGGATGGGACGAAATCCTGCAGGGCGGGCTCGCGCCGGGCGCCACCGTCATGAGTTGGCGCGGCGTCGCCGGCGCCATCACCGCCGCCCGGGCCGGGCACGATACCGTCATGGCGCCCACCTCGCACACCTACTTCGACTATTATCAGGGACCGCGCGAATCTGAGCCGCAGGCCATCGGCGGGTTCGTCCCGGTGGAAAAGGTCTACCGCTTCGAACCCGTCCCGCCGGAACTCACCCCCGACCAGGCCCGGCACGTCCTCGGCGCCCAGGCCCAACTCTGGGGCGAGTTCATCCCCGATCACAAGCACCGCCAGTACATGGCATTTCCCCGCGCCTGCGCGCTGATCGAAGTCATCTGGTCGCCGCTTGAGGAGCGCGACGACAACCTGTTTCTCCGCCGCCTCGCCCACCATCTCACCCGCCTCAAAGCAGCAGGCATCCACTACCGGCCGCTCGACGCCAACCCTTGACGCCGCAGGCCCCGCGCGGTAAGGTATCCCCATGCCCATACGCCTTGCAAGCCCACCGCGCCTTCACGGCGCGTGTAAGGCAGCTATGCCCAACTCCGTGTCCCGAGAACCGGACGCAGGCGGTACAAGAAAGACTATTGCCTTCCGGGAATCTCGGGAGGCGGCGCGCAAAGTGCCCAACCACTGGGGCCACCAACTGTTGAGAGTGTATGCCGGAAGGTGAGCAAGACCATGAATCGAAGAAGCCAACTTGTCTTATGCCACTGGCTCGATAGCCTGCTGCTCGTCTGTTTTGGCGCCGCAGGTGCCGCCCTGTTGATTCGGTCTCTGCATGCTCAACTTGCTGGTGCAGAGCAAGGCAACCTCGGGACCTCCGCTACTTGGTTGCTGATTGCCAGTGCCCTTGCGTTTGTAGCTCTTCTCACACTTCTGGCCTCCATTGCACCGCGTCAGTTTCTGTCGGCTGTCGCCGGGTTATGGTGCTTTCCCAGCCACTGTGGACTCATCGTCCGATGCTGGGCCGCCGGCTGTCTCTGTGTCGCGCTGCTCATGACGTTTGGGCCAGCAGGGCCGATACGCGGAGGGCTTGACGTCTTGCTTGCCGTGGTCTTCTACACTGGCCTCCTGATTATGGGGGTCGGTACGGCGGGTGTTGTCGCCTGGTTCTTGCGTCCGCCTGATTCGCCACGCTGGCCTGTCGCAGGCGCTGGCGGCAGGAGACAGGACTCTACCCCGGATCACGCCACGGACGAAGAGCGTGCCCCTGAAGCAGCTGATTTCCACGTTTGGCTGCGGGGGGACTCCCCCATCAACAGCGCGGCGGAGAGCCTCCTGCCCTCGCACACCGAGACGGCGCGCCGCATTCTTGGCCGCCTTGCTCAACCCCGGCAAGCCGGCGACTACACGCCCCCGAGTGTTGCACTGATAGGCCCCTATGGGTCCGGCAAGACCAGTATCTGCAATCTCGTGCGGTCCGAGTACGAGAAGCAAAGAGCGCACCACCCCGATTGGCCGACTCTCTTGTTCTGTCGCTTCGAGGCCTGGCGATACCTGACGCCGGAGGCTGCTTTGAGGGGGCTCATCGGTGCCGCGACCGACAGTCTGCTTGAGCACGCAGACGAGTGCTGCTTCTGGACCCTGGGCGAACAATACGTCCAGGCCGCGCGGGAGGCGGGCTTGGGCTGGACACGGGCCGTAAGCATCCTCTTGGGAGGCGGCCGAGAACCAGGCGCGTTGCTGAACCGACTCGGCGACCTACTGGTACGCATCAACTGTCGATTGGTGATCTTTGTTGATGACCTTGATCGCATCGAAGAGCCCTCTCCTTCCCAGCAGCACGCAATTGTCCAGGCGCTGAACCAGTTCCAGAGCGTGGCCAATGTTCAGTACCTTCTGACCGCCGGGCCTACGCACTGGTCCCGACCTGAGTACTCTAAGCGCCGGGCTGGGCTTGACCTGCTCAAACTCACCCGGTTCCAAGAACTGGTCCCGGAACTTGAAACAGAGCAGGCCCTCGGACGAGTGAGAGAACTCCGCACCGAGGCCAAGTCCGACCATTCGGTCTGTTTTCCGTGGGCTGAGGGGGGCCAAGACCGCGATCCGCTGGAGATACCGGAGTGGAGCCGATGGTTTCGCATTCGGACATGGGGCTACGCCGATCTGCTAATGCACTTCCTGACGACGCCTCGCCAATTGAAAGCGGCGCTCCGTGAGACCCACGCCATGTGGCAGACCGGGCTGAAAGCCGAGATCAACTGGTATCACCTTCTGCTTGCCAACGCCCTGAAGGTCGCCGAGCCCGGCGTGTTCGAGTGGATCCTTCGGGACAAGGACACCTTCCTCTCGAGCAAGGCGCGCTTTGGGCGAGAAGATCACACGGAGAGAGAACAGGAGGCTCAACGGGTTCAGAAGAGGCTGAAGGAGCTCCTCGAGGTTGACACTGATGTGCGTCACGAGGCTGTTACGCAGGCGCTTGGCCACCTGTTCCCGGTCTTCGGGGCGAACTTCGAGCGGCAGACCTGGGGGTCAACCGAGTCTTCGCCCCAGATGCAGGACTTGGCCTCAAACCCGGCCGTTGGCGGAGCGTACCTGTACCGTTTTGCTGCGGGCAGAGTACCGGATGGGGACTTGCCGGATCGTCCCCATTTGCAGTATGTCCGGCGCGTGCTTGACGGCGGCTTCGATCGGGCGGCATTTGAGCACGCCTACCTTGCCTCGTATCAGAGAGCGCCCGGACTTCTGCACAAGTTGACACAGTTCTCGTCGTTGCTTGGCGCAGCGAACTCCCTCGGCATCTGCGATGCCATTCTCGGATGGGCAGCGCAAGCCGAGCCCATCAAGACAGCGCGCAACGCAAGTGACTTCTTCTCGAACGTGGTGGGCTTCGTATACCGCATACTGAGCCACTTTGAGATCGAGAATCTCCACGAATGGCTGGCGCGCACGGTCGCACAGATGGGGCGTACTTGCCCTCTCCTCGCTGCAAGGCTAATTCACGTGCTCGAACCCAGAGACGCTCGTTTCCACACGCCCTTGGTTGAGAGCGAGCACGCGAAATCTCTGAGGCAGCTTCTCGCCACTACTATGGCGGAGGAATTCGTGACGGGGGGCAGCCCATTGGCGCCGGTCGCCACTTGTTACCCGTTCGCGTTGTGCGATTTCGTGGGCGACTTGATGGCCCACCCAGAGTACGAGCGACTCAAAGAGCAGCTTACCCGCAAACTGGTTTCCGAAGCAGAGCTGGACCCCAAGCACGTCCTGCGCCGCGAAGTCTTGCTTGCCCTGACCAGCAGGGCAGAGCATGCAGTTATGGACGAGCCAGTACCGGCTGACGCTTACACGTTCGCCTACGACAAAGGCTTGAACGACAAGCGCTTTGACATGCCGATGCTCTTGCCAGTACTTCGCACTTGGCATAATGAGGGTTCTAGCGACCCGCTTACCCAGAGACTCCTTCGCGAAGTGGCTTCGGAGTATGGGTTCGGCAATGGGCCGCTTGTGTGCAAACGACATGCGCCCCGGCCAGAGTAACACGGATTGAACCTCCGGCCTCCAGCCTCAGGCCTCCAGCCACATCCACCCCCCTACCACTTGGCATCCCCCCTTCCATAGTGTATACTTACGGCGGCTCGGCGGTGTGTGTCTGCGCCGGACGGGCCACAAACGGGCACCACGTAGGGGTTTGCGATGAAACGTAGACTGCTCACCCTCGCCGTCCTCGTCCTCGCATGCGTCCTGACCGGCGCGACCGCGTTCGCCAAACCCAAGACGGTGACCGTCAAGGTGCAGGTCGATAGCGCGGCAGCGGGGTACGATGGCTGGCGGGCCTTGGACGGCAACCCGCAGACGATGTGGCACACGCGGTTTGGCGACGGCGAGACGCGCCATCCCCACGAGATCGTCGTGGACCTGGGCGCCGACTACGACATCTCCGGCATCGCCTACCTCCCGCGGCCCGGCGCCGCCAACGGGACCATCAAGGACTACGAGGTCTACGTCGGCGCGAGCCCCAAGACGTTCGGCAAACCGGTCGCCAAGGGCACGTTTCCCAAGACCGAAGCCGAGACCGTCGTCACCTTCCCCGCCGCGGCCAAGGGCCGGTACGTGCGGGTGGTGGCCCTGTCAGAGGTCGCCGGCCGCCCGTGGACCTCCATCGCCGGACTGCGGATCCTCTCCGAAGGCGTCGTGTTCCAGGCCAGGACGTCGCGCGAGAAGAACGTGCCGGAACCCGTGGAATGGCGAGGGGCCGGCGAAGAGAAAGTCCAGTTCGAGACCCTCGCGTACGACCTCCGCAACCGCGCCCAGTTCGCCAAGGTCGCCGCACAGACGTATCGACCCGAAGCGCTCATCCACGAGTCCGACCGCGACCCCGTGGACGTGGTCCTCAGGCGCGCGGGCGCCCTGCTGGCCGACCTCGTGCGAATGACCTCCACGCCGGACCTCGCGGCGCTCGCCAAGGAACTTAAGGCGCTCGAGGCCTCCAACGCCGAGACGCCCCTCACCGACGCAGAGGCCCGTTTCGCCCTGTTCGAGAAGGTCTGCAAGGTCCGGCGCCGGATCGCTTTCGCCAACCCCCTGCTCGACTTCGACCGCCTGCTGTTCATCAAGCGGCACCGCTCGACCTTCAACCACATGTGCGACCAGTACTACGGCATCAACGCCGTGCCCGGCGGCGGCCTGTTCGTCCTGGCCGACCCGTTCGGCCCCGAGCCGAAACTCCGCAACGTCCTGGCCGACGCCGCCGTCGCCAACGGGCGGCTCAAGGGCGAGAAACTCGCCGACGGCTCGTTCCTCTCGCCCGACCTCTCCTACGACGCCAGGTCCATCCTCTTCGCCTACGTCGAGTGCACCGGCGATCGCGGCCACACGTGGCACACCGAGGTCGATAAACGCGGATACTGGTCCATCGGCCGGTCGTACCACGTGTTCAAGGTGAACGCCGACGGCACCGACCTGGTGCAACTCTCGGACGGCACGTGGAACGAGTTCGACCCCTGCTGGCTGCCCAACGGGCGGGTCGCCTTCATCAGTGAACGCCGCGGCGGATACCTGCGGTGCGGACGCGTCTGCCCCACCTACACGCTGCACGACATGGCCGCCGACGGTTCCGACATCCGCCGACTCAGCCCGCACGAGACCAACGAGTGGCACCCCAGCGTCACCCGCGAGGGCACCATCATCTACACGCGGTGGGACTACGTGGACCGCCACGGCTGCACCGCCCACCTGCCCTGGATCACCACCATCGACGGGCGCGACAGCCGCGCCGTCCACGGCAACTTCGCGCCGCGCCCGTCGCGGCCCGATATGGAGATGGACGTGCGTGCGATCCCCGGCTCGGGCAAGTACGTCGCCACGGCCGCGCCGCATCATGGGCAGTCCTTCGGCTCGTTTGTCCTGATCGACCCCGACGTCGAGGACGACGACGGCATGTCGCCCCTGAAGCGCATCACGCCCGACGTGGGGTTCCCGGAATCGCAGGGCGGCAAGCACGCCTACGGCACCGCCTGGCCGCTCAGCGAGGACTACTACCTGTGCGTCTACGACCCGGTGGTGGCCATCGGCGGCGGGCGCGGATCGCAGGGCAGCAGCGGCGACTGGCAAAAATTCAACTACGGCATCTACCTCGTCGATAGTTTCGGCAACAAGGAACTCATCTACCGCGACCCCGAGATCGGGTGCCTCAGCCCCATGCCGCTGCGCCCGCGCCGCGTGCCGGGCACCATGCCCCAGTTCGTGACGGACGGCGATTTCCTGCCCGCACAGCCGAAGAACGAACCCGGCGCACCCCGACGCGACGCCGACTCATCGCTCGCCGTCATCGACGTCTACGACGGACTGAAGGCGTGGCCCGAAGGCACCCGGATCACGGCCATCCGCGTCGTCCAGGTCGTGCCGATGTCGGTCCCGTCGGGCGGCCCGCCGCACGAGATCGGCCCGCGGCTGCCGTCGGCCGGGGATTCGGTCATGCCGGTCCGATACGTGCTGGGCACGGCGGCGGTCGAGACCGACGGCAGCGCGCATTTCCGCGTGCCGGCGAACATCGAGGTCTTTTTCCAGGCCCTCGACGCCGACGGCCTGGCCGTCCAGTCGATGCGGTCGGCCACCTACACCAAACCGGGCGAGAAACTGGTCTGCCGCGGGTGCCACGACCGCCGCCACCGCGCCCCGGCGGCACCGAAAATCATGCCGCTGGCGCTGCGGAAACCGCCTCAACGCCTCACGCCCGACGTAGACGGGTCGAACCCGTTCAGTTACCCGCGCCTCGTCCAGCCCGTGCTCGACAAGCGGTGCCTGCCCTGCCACATGAAGCACCCCGACAAGGCGCCCGACCTGCGCGGCAACATCGCCGGCAAGGGCAAGAACGTCTACTTCGCGTCGTACCAGAGTCTGGCCCGGAAGTACGGGTTCTGGAACTACCAGCACGGGTACCGGACCACGCCGGGGGCGTTCGGGGCACGGGCCTCGAAACTGTACCAGATGCTGGCGAAGGGCCACAACGACGTCAAACTCACCCCCGACGAGATGCACCGCATCACGCTCTGGCTCGACTGCTGCTCGGTCTTCTACGGCGTGTACGAGCGTGACGGCGGCGAGGCCCAACTCGCCGGCAAGATCGTTGCCCCGACGCTGGAATAGGCAGAGCCCCGCACTAACACTTGGGGCTAATCGGGGCTCGCGCCGATATATACTTTACGAAAACGGCCTTTCTTTAGACCCCCCCAAATGGCGCTTTTCGGGGTGTCGAACCCCGTTTCTGGCCTGGAAACGGCGATTCAGCCCTCAAATGTTAAGATAGGCAAGGCAAAAAGCGCTCCGTTTTGATCGGTTTCTGATCGCTTTTTACTCAAACTTGGTCCGTTCTTCGTCCTTTTTACCCCTTTTTTAACCTAAGTGGAGCGGGGCCAATAGGTGCTAAAGTATACAAAATGGCGGGACGGACGAGGCTGGAGGCCGGAGACCGGAGGCTGGAGGCACGGCAAATTGTTAGAACTCTAACAAAACCGGAGGCGGAAAAACGGCCTTGGCGCTATCAAAAACACCGATTTTGGCCAAAGGGCCGCGCAGGACGGGATTCGACGTATGGCGCGAATACAATATGACAGGCCGAAATCGGGCGATCTCCGTAAAGCCTTGTCTGCAAAAGACTTACGTCTCGCGCGAGGTGCTCAAAGTTGTTAGAGTTCTAACAAAAACCGGGGCGTGGGGGCGAATCGCAGCCGGCCATGACGGCACGGCCTACGGGGTGGGGAGGGCATGCTTTCGCGAGCGAAAGCATGGCACCCGGCAGTCTATCTCCTGCGGCGGAGCAGGGCCAACCCGCCAATGGCCACGAGCGCCAGCGTCGCCGGTTCGGGCGTCGGCA
>DATKXP010000369.1:0-4308 GCA_035529015.1 Phycisphaerae bacterium
CCAGCGCATCGACCTCCGCCTCGGTCCGCACCGCACCGGGCAGAAGACGGACCAGCGTCACGCCATCGCGGTCCGCAATACGAACGATGTCCCCAGGTTCAGCCATACGCACCTCGTACGGGAAGTTAACGAATGGTAGGAAGGCGGAGCGATTCTGTCAATCGTTTTTGCAGTTGGGCGGGAAATCGGAGCGGCAATGGTTTCCGGCATCCCTTCCTGGCGGTGAGCGTGGGGCACGAGACGCCGTTCCGCCTCACACCGCGCTGCATCACACGTTGGAGGGAGTTCGCCCACCGTAGCCCGGGCGAAGGTGGGTGCCTGCGTCATCCGTTCTGTACCGACATGAGAACTGCCGAATTGGACGTGAAAACTGCCGCGAGGCGACCGGACGTACCCGGTCAACTAGAAGCGCTGGTTCGACAATCCCTTTCCTCTCGGCCGGCGGCCGTGCGAACCGCCTTCGCCAGCGCCAGGTAAGGGACGCCCTTTCCAGCAAGCCGCTGGAGCGTTGGCAACGTGATAGACTGTTGGCTCCTCGTTCGTTCGTCAAGCACGCTCGTCGGCAAGACGTAGAACTGCCACTGCGAAACATCAAGGGGGTCTACCGTTTGCTTATCCTTGTGGGCGAGCAACGCAAAGACGTAGACATCCGCGTGGCGCGTAGCGCCTTTGCTCTGAGCATTGGTTTCCGGATCCCATGCCCGGGTCTTGGGTGTACGGAAACAGACAGTGGACAGCTTCGTCTGGTGCCAACTCTGAACGTACGCCGCTGACTTCACCTCGACTTTGATCCCATCACTGGTTAAGAGGTCGAATGTTGCCCACTCGTCGCGTACACCGTTCGGAGTCGCGTCCACGGCACGTGCGACGATGTACTCGGCAAGGCTGCCACGGGTGACATTGCTCAAGAGGTCCGAGGTACTCCACTGCCAGAAACTGAGCACCTCGAAGGGGAGCGGGTCTTCTGCGTTGCGGAATCGTTCCCCTCCGTTCTTGCGCGTTGGTGTCACCCTACCAAGTTCAGATGGCATGGTCGTCTCTCTTTGCCGAACGGTTTGCGAATAACCTGCAAGCGAAGCGAGTCAGGTTGATCCGCCTGTTAAGTGAGCATCCGGAGTCGCCTAGAGTTTTTCCGCGTAGACCATCCGTTCGAGTGGCGTGGACAGAAGCTTCCGGCCAGTCGGCTTCACGTAGCGTTCGGCAAGTTCCTCGTAGCCGAGGTGCTCCAGCACGCGCCAACCGTACACGCCAAGGAAGTCAGCCACGTCCTCGGGATCCATGCCGAAGAGCCAGATCTTGTCCTTCAGGCGCATCGTTGTGTAGAGGTACTCGTGGCCATAGAAGACGGTGCCCTCTATGAAGTCCTTGCGCACATACGTGAACGCGAGGCGGCTGCCCGCCGGCGCCTTGGCCAGGAAATCGAAGGTCGTCCGGATGCCGGCCTGGGTCAGGTATTGGGTGACCGCCTCCCAGATGAAGAAGGTTTTCGCATCGGCCGCGTAGCCGTGTGACGCCAGCACAGCCCCCAGCTCTTCGCGATCAAAGTCAATCGGCACCAGGGTCACGTGAGCCGGGATCTCTACGAGCACCTTCCTCAGTCTCGACCGCTTGGCATCGATGTTGTCCGGCTGATCGACCTCCCAGACCGGGACTGTGGCGAGAGCCGGAAGCCTGTAAGCCCGGGTATCGAAGCCGGCCCCCAGGTTGACCACCGTCTCGGCTTGGCGGTCGGCAGCCTCAGCCACTTTGTCATCGATGTAGCGCTTCCTGCACATGAAACCGCCCCAAAGACCGGGGAACCTCTTCTCCATCCAGTTGACCATATGGTCCTTGGAGAAGAGCCGCAACTTCAGCCAGACGGCGGCCCTCAGGCCAAAAGGCAGGATCCGATAGGCGAGGTCATCGTTGATGATGCGCGCGCTCTCAGGGAAGTGTTGCTCGAAGGCGACCATGACCGTCGGGGCTGGTCCTGTCTTAGCTGCTTTCTGCGTCATTCTTTCCAGAGCGATTCAATCGCCGTCTTGATGGCAGATTCAGTGCCGGCGCCAAGCGCGAAACGCGCGTCGTATCTGGAATCACGGAAGCGCGCTGCTGGGGCGTCCCGACAGCCGCCGGCCGCATGACACGCAACGGCTCAGGCGCGGAAAGGTCATGCCGGCCATTGGACTTGCAGGAATCCCAGGGCGGCGCGTATAGATTACGCGGAAGTGCCGGCACCTGCAGGCCCAACATTCCCTGACTCACCCCCAGTTTGGTGTGGGTCGGTCCAGAGATGTGCGCCTGAGTGGGGGAGCGTCGGGCGTTCGCCCCGCAAGCCCCGAAGGGGTGCCTTGGGGAGGGCGACTGCGGTTCAAACGGCCCCTACGGGGCTTTGACCTTTGGGCCATCCACGCCACCACGGGCTCGCGGCACGTGGCTAGAGTGCAGCCGTGCCTGACGGCACGCACGGCCCGATGCAAACCGGGATGCGTCAGCAACTCTCCAGGCGCTTCTGCTCTACTTGGCATCGCTGTCCGTCCGGAACGAGACGGCCGGCAGGCCTTCGGTGTTCATGAGGTTGTGCCGGGCCTCGCAGTGCCAGGCGAAGCGGACGAACTTGGGCTGCTTGACGTCGGGCGAGGAGACTTCGATGGTGTCTTTGCCGACGATCTTCGCCGCGGCGTTCGCGAACTTCAGGTTGCGGCCTTCTTTGGTGCCGTCGGAGACCTGGAACCAGGTGAGGGGCTTGCCGTCGCGGCTGGCGAGGCCGGTGCCGACGTACTTGAACTTGACGAGGACCTTGGCGCCGTCGATCGTGTGCGAATCGACCATGGGCCCGTAGAGGACGCGTTCGGGCCGGCCGTAGGTCTTGACGAGGGCGATGTGGGCCAGGCGCTCGCCGACGATGTGCTTGTTGGGCGGATGGGGGTTGCTGCCGCCCGCCTTGGGGAAGCCGGTTTGCTCATCGACCTTGACCATCCGCTCGGGCAGCATGTCGTTCGAGACGGCCAGGGCGGTGTGCGGCACGTTGTGCATGACCCAGACCTGCGATTCCCAGAGGTACTGCATCTGGCCGCCGGCGTAGGACGTGGGGGCGATCTGGACCAGGTAGAACGGCATGTCGGGCCGGCCCCACAGGGCCCGCCAACTCTCGATCCATGTCTTCATATCGTTGTGGTAGTTTCGGTTGCGGCCGTCGTCCTCGCCCTGGTACCAGAGGACGCCGCGGATCGCGAGCGGGACCATGCCGTGGACCATCGCCTGGTACATCAGGCCGGGCGTGTGGCCGACGTAACTCCGCTCGACTTTCTGGCCGAAGGGGTGCTCCTTCTCGATGTCGGGCCTGGGCGTCCACGCGGCGACGTTCGACCCGCCGAACGCCGCCTTGATGAGGCCGACGGGCACCTTGAGTTCCTCGTGGATCTTCCGTCCGAAGACGTAGCCGACCTCGGCAAAGTCCTTCCGCGGCTTCCCGTCGAGGCGGCCGCCGTGGACGGGCGCGGCGGAGGCGAGGCCTTCCGGCGTGGCCTCGACCCATCCGGCCGTCCACGCCAGGTCGTCCTTCATCGGGACGGTGCTGCCGTCGCTCCAGAAGAGGCGGATGCCGGGGTGGCTGTCCTTGACCTCGACGCTGCGGTTCATGTTCGACTGGCCCGCGCACAGCCACACCTCGCCGAGGAGGATGTTCTTGAGGGTGACGGTGTCCGTGCCCTTGACCGTCAGCGCATACGTTTTGCCGTCGGCCTTCATGGACGGCAGGCTGACGCGCCACTTGCCTTGAGCATCGGCCTTGGTCTCCTGCGAGTTCGGGCCCAGGCTGACGGTGACCGCTTCGCCGGCAGCCGCCCCGCCCCACACGGCAATGGGCAGGTTCTGCTGAAGGACCATGTTGTCGGTGAAGATCTTCGGCAGTTCGATGGCGGCCCGGGCTTGGACGGCGACCGACGCGATCAGAAGGAGGATCAGACACACAGGCTTACGCATCACGTGCCTCCGAATGGGGTGGGGACGAGGCATGTACGTGTTTAGCGCGGGTGGCACGGCAGCCCCGCCGGGGCGGCCGTGGGCACGCGGTGTCCGACACGGCCGCCCTTCGGGCTGCCGTGCCACCCTGCCGTTTCCACGGCGAGATGCTTCGCTCCGCTCAGCATGACGGCAACCTCACGTCCGGGCGCCGGTGAACCCTCACAGGTGCCACGGGGCGCGCATCGGCCGCGAGAGCATGCGGTTGGCCTCGTCGTCGCCGGGGAACTCCTCCTTGTCGGGGTCCCACTTGAGTTTCCGGCCCAGGCGCATGGCGATGTCGCTCAACTGGCAGAGGGCGTCGGA
>DATKXP010000370.1:0-8996 GCA_035529015.1 Phycisphaerae bacterium
CCGTGGACCATCGGGACGAGGACCTCGCGGTCGATCTGTTTCTGGATGCCTTCCGTGACGACGGGCGCCGGGCTGTAGGCGCCCATGCCGCCCGTGTTGGGGCCCTGGTCGTTGTCGAAGGCGGGCTTGTGGTCCTGCGACGATTCAAGGCTGTAGATGGTGGCGTCGTCCACGAGGGCGAGGATCGAGGCCTCCTCGCCCGAGAGCCGTTCCTCGATGACGATGGTGCTGCCGGCCTCGCCGAAGGCGTTCTCGCCCATGATGGTGCGGACGGCGCTGCGGCCCTCGTCCTGGCTCCTGCAGACGAAGACGCCTTTTCCGGCGGCCAGGCCGGAGGCCTTGACGACGAGCGGTTCCTCGTGGTTGTCGATGTAGCGGAGGGCGTCGGCGGCGTTCTCGAAGGCCTGGTACTCGGCCGTCGGGACAGCCGAGTGCATCATGACGGCCTTGCACCAGGCCTTGGACCCTTCCGCCTGGGCGGCCTCTTTGGCGGGGCCGAAGATGCGAAGGCCTTCCGCCTGGAAGACGTCCACGATGCCGTCCACGAGCGGCTGTTCGGGGCCGACCACCGTCAGGCCGACCGACTCAGACCTGGCGAACTTCAGCAGCGCGGGGATGTCGTCGGCCGCGATGTCCACGCACTCGCCCACCGTGGCGCTGCCGGGGTTGCCGGGAGCGGCGTACAGCCGGGTGCAGTGCTTCGACTGGGCGAGTTTCCAGGCCAGTGCGTGTTCGCGTCCTCCGCCTCCGACGACCAGAATCTTCATCGCTTCGCTTTCCTGGGCTGTGTGGTGATGGGTGCGCCGGGATTCTAGCCGGGTCGGCGCGGGCCTTTCAACTGAATTGCACGCACGCTTCCGGCCCGCCGAACGGGGGAGCCACGGGGTGTGGCAACGATTTCTGGCACGCTTGCAACGTGGTGGCAGGTCCCCGCTCGCTGACGCTCGCGGCTAGTCAGGCACACGAACGAGTGCCTGACTAGCCGCGCGAGGTCAGTAAGCGGCTGGCCCCGCCAGAAATCGTTGCCACACCCGAGCCACACCGGCCGGCCAGCACCATTTGACGCCGGACGGCAGCCGTGGTACAAGGGGCGGCGCGTCGCGGCAGATCCCCGGCGCGCCGTCGGCCCTTCAGTGTAAAGGACATGTTGAACATGAGCGTGTGCATGACCCGAAGAGACCTGATGCGGCTCCTGAGCGCCGCAGGACTCGGCTCGGCCTTTGCCGGCACTGTGGTTCCCGAGACGTCGGGCGATTCGAAAGGTACGCCCGTGCCGGAACGGAAGTTGATCGAGCCGACGCCCCGCTCGTACCCCCCGGCCGCGCTCCGCGACGGTGTGGTGGTTCAACCGGAGCGGACGCTGCCCGTGCTTGAGCAGGTGGACGTCCTGGTTGTGGGCGGGGGCGCCGCGGGCTTCGCCGCAGCCGTCGCGGCGGCGCGGGCCGGGGCCAGCACCGCCATCGTTGAACGGTACGGCTACTTCGGCGGCCTGTGGACGGGCGGGCTGGTGCTGTTGGTCATCGGCACCCACGCACGCGAAGGCGACACACGCAAAAAGGTCGTTTGCGGAATCGGCGACGAACTCCTCGAGCGCCTGACCCGGATCGACGGAGGCATCATCAACCAGGGGCCGGGACGCTTCAATCCGACCGTGGACCCCGAGGCGACCAAGTACCTGATGGACGAGATGCTCGGCGAGGCCGGCGTCAAGGTCTTCCTGCACTGCTGGGGCGTGGACGCCGTCATGGAGGGCCGGACCGTCCGCGGCGCCGTCTTCGAGAGCAAGGCCGGCCGCCAGGCCCTCCTCGCGAAGGTGGTCGTCGATGCCACCGGCGACGGCGACCTCTTTGCCGCCGCCGGCGCCGAGCACGAGCAGCGGCTTCACGCCATCGGTCTCGTGCACCGGCTGGGGAACGTGGACCGCGTGGATCGGGCCAAACTCAAGCAGGCCGGCAAGGCGGACGGAAACAAGATGCTCGGTGCGCGGACGCCGCTGCCGAGCGTCACCTGGGTCAACCTGCGGGGCCCGAGCACGAACGCCCTTGACGTCGCGGAACTCAGCCGCCTCGAACTCCAGCATCGCCGCAGTATCTGGCAGCGCGTCCAGAAACTCCGTCAGATGCCCGGCGCCGAGGACGTCTTTCTGCTCGACGTGGCCCCGCAACTCGGTGTCCGGACCAGTCGCCTCCTGGCCGGGACCCACCAACTCACCTACCAGGAGACGCGCGACGGCAAGCGGTTCCCCGACGTGGTGGCGGTGGGCGGGGCACAGGGCGCGCAGCACGGCGAGTGGCCGATTCCGTACGGCGTCCTCGTGCCGAAGCAGGTGGACGGGCTGCTTGCTGCCGGTCGGTGCGTGTGCGTGGATTCGAGGCTGATCGAAGACATGCGGCTGATAGCGGCGTGCCTGACGACCGGCCACGCCGCCGGCGCCGCGGCTGCCGTCGCCGTCCGGAGCCGGTGCCGACCGCGCGACATCGACGTCGCCAGACTCCAGACGCTGCTGACCGACCAGAGGGCGTACCTGGGCCTGTGAACGCGGAGCGGCGCATGGGGACCGAAGCGGCGTCAGGCCGGTTGCGTCGGCGGTGCCGTCTGGCAGCCCGGTGCGCCGCGGTGGTCGCGGCGGTCCTCGTGAGTCTGGCGGTCCTGCCGTGGACCGGTGCGCCGGTCGCGGTGCCGGCCGTCAGCCCGTTCGTGGCGATCGGGTCGGCGCTTGCGGCACGGGCCGTCGGCGTGACGGTCCTGTTCGCGGTGCCGGTGCTGGTGGTCTCGCTGTTGCTTCCCCGGTGGTTCTGCCGGTGGGCGTGCCCGGTGGGTCTGGTCTCGGAGGCGCTGGGGCGTCTGCGTCCGGGGGCGCGGCCTCGCCTGGGGAAGTGGCCGCCCATCGGGCAGTGGATCGTCCTCGTGACGCTGGGCGGCGCGTGCCTGGGGTATCCCGTGCTGCTGTGGCTGGACCCGTTGGCGATGTTCAGCGGTTTTGTGGGTGTGTGGCGCTGGCCGCTGGGGATCGCTGCGGCGGTGCCGGCGCTCGGACTGGCCGGCGTGGGTTTCGTGAGCGTCCTGGTGCCGAACGCGTGGTGCGGGCGTCTGTGTCCGCTTGGGGGGATGCAGGACCTGCTCGCGGCGCCGTGGCGGCTGTGGCGCGCCGGACGCCGGCCGGACGGTGCGGCGACTCCGCCAGGCGCGGGCGAGGCGTCTGCGACGGATCGGGCAGGGGCGCTTGCGCGGCGGGTCTTTCTCGGCATCGGCGCAGGCGGCGTGTGGGCCCTGGCGACTCGCGCGGTCCGCGGGGGATCGGCGGCGCCGTTGCGTCCACCCGGGGCGCGGAGTGAGGACCGGTTCGTCGGCCTGTGCGTGCGATGCGGCAACTGCGCCCGCGCGTGCCCGGCCGGGATCGTTCGGCCCGACCTCGGCCTCTCGGGTGTCGCCGGACTGCTCACGCCCGTCGTCGTCTTCGAGCGGGACTACTGCCGCGAGGAGTGCCATGCGTGCACGACGGTGTGCCCGAGCGGGGCGATTGGGCGGCTGTCGCTCGATGAGAAGCGGCGCTGGGTCATGGGCCGGACACGGCTGGACCTGTCGGCCTGCCTGCTGGCCGGCGGCCAGGAGTGCGCCGCCTGCATCACGGCCTGCCCGTACGATGCGGTGACGCGGGCCCCGTCCGACGACGGCTTCTTCTCGCAGCCCCGCGTGGACGCGGCCAGGTGCACCGGCTGCGGTGCGTGCGAGGCGGCGTGCCCGACGTGGCCGAAGAAAGCCATCTGGGTCGAACCGCCTTAGAGGAACCTTCTTAGAGGAACCTTGCCGAAGCAGGCACTTGCTGGCATGATGATGGTCGTGCGGACCGGTCCCCAGCGTAAAGGAGTCGGTGGATGAAACGGCGAATCGTCCGAGTGGCGTGGGTTGGGAGTATTGTGCTGGCGCTGCTGGTCACCGCCGGCACGGCGGCGCAGTACAAGAGGAACCATCAGGACCAGATCAAGAACCTCGTTGCCGGCAAGGCCGATGCGGCCGTCAAGTTCTGCCTGGCGTTTCTGGAGAAGAACCCCGACGACCTCGAGTCGCACTTCATCCTGGCCGTCGCCTATGCGCAGCAGAAGGACGTTGCCAAGGCGATGGCGCACGTTGAGAAGGCCGTGGCCGGCGGCTTGGACTTCGGCCGCTTCCTGGCCGGGCCGCGCGACCTGCTGGCACCGCTCACCGGGAGCGACGCCTTCAAGGCCTTTGCGAAGAAGCACCCGACGCCGCTCGTCCACGGTCCGATGGTCGGCAGCGTGACCGACGCCTCCGCCCGCTTCTGGGTCCGCACGGCCAACGAGGCCGAGGTGGAGGTGCTCGTCCAGCCGGCCAGGATGAAAGACTTGGTCCCTCCGATCCGCGCCAAGGGACGCACGAAAGCCGACGACGACTACACGGCCGTCCTGGAGGTGGACGGCCTGAATCCGGACACGGACTACGCGTACGAGGTGCACGTTGCGGGCGAGAAGGCATCGGCAGCCCTGTTCCGCACGTTTCCGAAGGCGGGGGCGGCGGCCAGATTCGACGTCATCTTCGGCGGCGGGGCGGGCTTTACGCCCCAGTACGAGCACATGTGGAACACCCTCGCCGGCCGAAAGCCCCTGGCCATGCTCTGGCTGGGTGACAACGTCTACATCGACGCGCCCACCATGCCCGAGATGCAGTGGTACTGCTACTACCGTCGTCAGTCGCGGCCGGAGTTCCGCCGGTTCGCCGCCGCCACCGCCAACTACGCCATCTACGACGACCACGACTTCGGGCTGAACGACTGCATCCCGGGGGCCGATATCGACGACCCGCCGTGGAAGCGGCCGGTCTGGCGCATCTTCAAGGAGAACTGGGCCAACCCCTCCTACGGCGGCGGCGAGAAGCAGCCGGGGTGCTGGTACACCTTCTCCATCGGCGACGTCGATTTCTTCATGCTCGACTGCCGCTACTACCGGACCCTCAAGAGCAACCCGCCCACCATGCTCGGCCCCGCCGGCAAGGCCTGGCTGAAGGCCGCGCTGGGGAAGTCGAAGGGCACCTTCAGGGTCCTCGCCTCGTCGGTGCCGTGGGCCTACGGGGCGAAGCCGGGTTCCAAAGATCCCTGGCAGGGGTACAAGGAGGAGCGGGAAGAGATCTTCTCGTTCCTGGCCGAGAACAAGATCGGGGGCGTCATCCTCATCTCGGCCGACCGTCATCGCAGCGACCTCTGGAAGATCGAACGGCCCGACGGCTACGCCCTCTACGAGTTCGAGAGCAGCCGCCTCACCAACATCCACACCCACGGCATCATGAAGGGGTGCCTCTACGGCTACAACAAGACGTGCTCGTTCGGCCTGCTCGGGTTCGACACCACGAAGACGGACCCCGAGGTCACGTACCGCATCGGCACGATCGATAACGACATCGTCCACACGTTTACGCTCAGGAAGAGCCAGTTGACGCACGCGCCGTGAACCTTGCGCTGGAGGAGAGGGACCACGCGATGGAGAAAGCCACGCAACTCAGTATCGCCATGGGGAACGTACCGGGCCAGTTGGGCCGCCTGTGCCGCGTCCTGGCCCAGGCCGGCGTCAACGTCCGGGGGATATCGATATCCGACGCCGCCGACCTCTCGGTCGTCCGGCTTCTCGCGAGCGACCCGGCTGCCGCCGAGAACGCCCTCCGCGAGGCTGGCATCTGGTTCACGGCGCACGACGTCCTGGTCGTCGAACTCGACCACCGGCCCGGCGCCCTGGAGGGCGTGGCCATGCGACTCGGCGAAGCCGGCATCAACGTCCACTACGTCTACGGCGCCGCCGACGGCGCCGAGGGCAAGGCCGTCCTCGTCCTCTCGGTGAGCGACGTGGACCTGGCCCGGCAGACGCTCGGCGAGTGATGATTCCCGATCCGCCATCGTCCAAGTCGCCGCGACCCTCCGGGCCGGGCAAGTGGCCGGCCGAAGACCTGGAGCGGCTGCTCCGGGCGTACGCGTCGGCTTCATCGCCGCACGTGAAGGTGGGTCCGGCCATCGGCGTGGACGCTGCCGTCGTCCGCGTGGGCGAAACCGACCTGGTCGTCGCGACCGACCCCATCACCTTCGCCACCGAGGCGATCGGCTGGTACGCCGTCACGGTGAACGCGAACGACGTGGCGGCGTGCGGCGCGGTGCCGCGGTTTTTCGTCGCCGCCGCCCTGTTGCCGGTCGATGCGGGGCCCGAGACGGCCGAGGCGATATTCGCGGGGCTGGCTGAGGCCTGCCGCGCGATGGGCGTCCTGCTGGTGGGCGGTCACACGGAACGCACCGCCGGCCTGGAGCGGCCGATCGTCTGCGGCACGATGCTCGGCGACCTCCAGGGGCGGGAACCCGTCACGAGCGCCGGCGCCCGGCCGGGCGACGCCGTCGTCCTCACGAAGGGCGCCGCCATCGAGGCGACGGCGCTCATCGCCCGCGAGCGCGGAGACCGGCTGGCCGGCGCGGTGGACGCCGAGGTCCTCGAGCGGGCGCGGAACTTCCTCTTCGACCCCGGTATCAACGTGGTGGATGACGCGCGCCTCGCCCGCGACGCCGGCGCCCACGCCCTCCACGACGTGACCGAAGGCGGCGTGGTGACGGGCCTGTGGGAGATGGCCCGGGCGTCGGGCCTGGGTATCGAGGTCGATGCGGATGCGATTCGCGTCCGTGACGAGACGCGCGTGCTGTGCGACGCCGTGGGCATCGACCCGCTCGAAGCCATCGGCAGCGGCGCGCTGGTCGCGGCGGCGGCGCCCGACGACGTGGAGGAGATGGTTGCAGCGCTGGCGGCGGCAGGCATCGATGCCGCGGTCGTCGGCCGATTCACCGGGCGGGGAGGGGAGTGCCGAATCACGCGGGGCGGCCGCACCGCGCCGCTTGTGCCGCCCGCCGTGGACGCCATCGCAACGTTGTACGAGTAGGTGTTCGCCATGTTAGCCGCCGCGCTTGTCGAAGACCCGCCATAGCGGGCAACGCCCGCGGCGGCGGGCGCGGCGCGTGTTCGAGCCGCGACCTTCGGTCGCGGCCACGATTGAACGGGGGTAGTGATGCCCAAGCCACAAACCCGCCGCCAGTTTCTGAGAACCGCCGCCGGCGCCGCCCTCGGCGCGGCGATGGTCGGTCCGCTTGTCCGCCGCGCCCGCGCTGCCGCCGCCGACCGGCCGAACATCATCCTCATCATGGCCGACGACATGGGCTTCTCGGACATCGGCTGTTACGGGGGCGAGATTGCCACGCCGAACATCGACCGGCTGGCGGCCGGCGGCCTGCGGTTCACGCAGTTCTACAACACCGCCCGATGCTGCCCGACGCGGGCCTCGCTCCTGACGGGCCTGTACCCGCACCAGGCCGGCGTCGGCCACATGGTCGGCAACAAGGGCATCCCGCCGTACCAGGGCTACCTGAACGAGCAGTGCGTGACGATTGCCGAGGCCCTGGGGCCCGCCGGCTACCACACCCTGATGTCGGGCAAGTGGCACGTGGGCGAGGACCGTCCGCACTGGCCGTGCGACCGCGGGTTCGACCGGTACTACGGCCTGATCAGCGGCGGCTCGAACTACTGGCGTCTCGACCCCGGCCGCACGTTCGCCCGCGACAACGAACCGGCCGCGCCCGAGGGTGACGATTTCTACATGACCGACGCCTTCAGCGATAACGCCGTCGCCATGCTCGATGAGGTCGGACGCGACTCGAAACCCTTCTTCCTGTACGTGCCGTACACGTCGCCGCACTGGCCGCTTCACGCCCATCCCGCGGACATCGCGAAGTACAAGGGCAAGTACCTGAAGGGCTGGGACGCGCTGCGTGCGGAGCGTCACGCCCGCATGATCCGGATGGGCATCGTTGACAAGACGTGGCCGCTTACGCCGCGCGACGGCCGCGCCCCGGCGTGGGAGAGCGTCAAAGATCGGGAAATGCGCGACCTGAAGATGGCCGTCTACGCCGCCCAGATCGACCGCATGGACGCCGGGATAGGCCGCATCCTGAAGAAGGTCAAGGAATTGGGGAAAGAGGAGAACACGCTGGTCCTGTTCCTGGCGGACAACGGCGGGTGCGCCGAGGAGGTCAACCGCGGCAAGAAGGGCGTGCCGCCGGGGCCGGCCGACTCGTTCCTCAGTTACGGCCTTCCGTGGGCCAACGCCTCGAACACCCCTTTCCGGCTCTACAAACACTGGGTGCACGAAGGGGGCATCTCGACGCCGCTCGTGGCGTGTTGGCCGAAGGTTATCAGGAAGGGCGGAGCCATCACCCACGAGGCCGGCCACCTCATCGACATCATGGCCACCTGCTGCGACGTGGCCGGCGCCGAGTACCCCGACACCCACAAGGGCAAGCCCATCACGCCGTGCGAGGGCAAGAGCCTCCTGCCCGTGTTCCGGACCGGCCGCCGCCAGGGACACGAGGCCATCTACTGGGAACACGAGGGCAACCGGGCCGTCCGCATGGGCAAGTGGAAACTCGTGTCGCGCCATCCCGGCAAGTGGGAACTCTACGACATGGAGGCCGACCGCACGGAACTCACCGACCTGGCCGGCAAGCATCCCGACGTGGCCGGGAAGATGGCGGCCGTGTACGAGGCCTGGGCGAAACGCTGCGGCGTCGTGCCGTGGAGCACCTTCGCCGGGAAGAAAAAGAAGAAGGCATGAACGTGCACGCAACGATCGCCGCTGCCGTCGCCGTGTTGATTGCTGCGGCTGCTGCGCCTGGGGCCGAACCCGTGCCCGACTGGCGCAATATCCGGACCGGCCGCGAGATCCCGAGCGAAGGCTACGCCGACCAGCCGTACGTCGTCGAATTGCGCGACGACGTGTGGCTGTGCGTCCTGACCACCGGCAAAGGCGCCGAGGGCGAGAAGGGTCAGCACATCGTCGCCACCACCAGCAAGGACCAGGGCAAGACGTGGTCGCCGCTCGTGGACATCGAGCCGGCCGGCGGGCCCGAAGCGTCGTGGGCCGTCCCGTGCGTCGATGCCGAGGGCCGCGTGTACGTCTTCTAC
>DATKXP010000371.1:0-2154 GCA_035529015.1 Phycisphaerae bacterium
CTCAGCGCCGCCATCACCTTCAGCCGATCCCGTTCCTTGCCGCTCATCCGCAGTTCCACTCCTCGTCCTCCCTCGGGGGCAGCCCCGAAAAGAGGACAATTCTACTTTGCGGAAACCGGACATTACCACTTTGCGGCGACAGGGCGCAATTTCGGCTTGACACCTCTCCTCCCATGGTGTATACTCTGCTATCG
The DNA here is from genome assembly GCA_035529015.1 of Phycisphaerae bacterium. Classification (GTDB taxonomy): domain Bacteria; phylum Planctomycetota; class Phycisphaerae; order FEN-1346; family FEN-1346; genus JAUVZF01. The sequence goes on from DATKXP010000371.1 coordinate 195, forward strand.
TTTTGGGGGTTTTGTGTGCAGAGGTTGGGGGTTGGTCTGCGTGTGAACGCGGGCTGGCCCCTTTTTGCTGCGCCGCAGAGGGACGGCCGGGGCCAACGTTGCGGGGTGGCGCGCCCATACGGGGCGCCCAGTGCACTGCGGGGATAGACTACGAGACCCACCACCGGCCTTCTTTGCGCCTTCCGTTCGTTTCTGGTCGTTGCGGCGGCCTTCGTGCCCGTCGCCTCGGCGGGCATCATCACCGTCAGCCCCGATGACGGCACCCTCTCGTCCGACGGGGGCGGCTTCGCCGACAGCGCCATCTGGCGTGTCGTCGCGGTTCACGACAGCGGCATCGGCGCTGACGGGGCGCGGGAGGATATCGATTCGAGGTGTCTGAACCAGGGCGCGTCCTGAGGGAGAAAAGTGCGATGAGCGAGTTTCATGCAGCAGCGTCCGGCCGTGAGGCATTCCAGCGTGTGCACGGCGTGCCGCCGGGGGGCCGCGGCGCCGCCTTTCGCGGCCGGAGCGGCCGCCGGCACCGGCTGATGGGCTTCGCCCTGGCCGTGGCGGCGGCAATGGCATGGGGTTCGCCGGCGGCGTTCGGCGAGCCGGTCTATACCGATCTGGTCGTCGAGGCGCAGTTCAACCGTCCCTTCGACGAGTTGGATTGCGAGTGGTCGAAGTTCCTCGGTTTCGAGTTCGGCCAGAGGAACATGTCTGCCGGCGGCATTGTCGGCAGTGCCAACGCGGTGATCTTTCCCGAGACCCCTCTGACGCCTGCGGTCAGGGCCGACACGCGAACGGGGTTGAAATTGACCGGCACGGCGAGCGGCAAGGCGGGCCTGGCCCTGGATGCCCGTTTCGACGCCGGCGGCGTCGCCTACGATGGCGACGTGACCGTCCGGCCACAGGTCGCGCCGCCGGAGAACATCAGCCCGTACGCGCTGTTCTCGCTCTCCGGCGCCACGACGTTCAAGACCGTCGCCTCCGATCTCGTCGTGACGAAGCCGACGTTCACGGCCGAGGCGGATCTCGTGCTGAACGCGGCCCTGAAGGGGACCCTCCAGGCCCACCTCCCGGGGGTGTTGCACGAGAGTTGGAACCTGGGCATCCCCTCGATCAACGTGAACACAGATTTGTTCCAGGTGGAACTCGACCTCGCGAACCTGACACTTCCGAAACCGACGTTCTTCGGCCTGACGCTGCCCGGGGCCGTCGAAGACGCCGACGCCTGGACGTACGACCTGTGCGGCAAGGGCACCGCGAAGTTCTTCAAGCCGAGCGGCTGGAGCGTGGACGCGCCGGCCATCAACGGGGCCGGCCACCTGGTCAGCAAGACAAGCGGCGGCCTCGTGAGCCTGCAACTCAACCTGCCGGGGTTGGCGAACGTCGATACCTCGTGGGAGCACCTGACCGGCTGGTACGATGCCTCGGCCACCCTGGTGGACGTGCAGTACGGCCCGGAACTCGGCTTCGAGTACGAGGGCGGGCTCGTGCCGGTGGCCTTCGCCACGGTCGCGTTCGACAAGCCCGTCCGCGTCAAGCAGGCGGACGGCACGACGCAGGTCGTGACGTCGATCGGCGAGACGGCGCTGGACGATTTGCCGGACATCGCGCTGCTGGAGATCGACGGGCCCACGACGGCCACGGTCTCCCTGACCGATCTCGAACTGCACTACTACCACAGCGGCCGTCTGGTCGTGACCGACCGGCTGGACTTCGAGGCGCTCTCGGCGAGCGCCAGCATGGCGGGCGCCGCCGCCGAACTCGGCGGGAAGTCGGTCGGGCCGGTGATCGACAAGACCTTCCGCCCCATTGCGTCCTTGTTCGATTTCGCCCCGTGGACCTTCTCCCTCTTCGAGAACGAGGAGATCCTGCTCGGGGACGGGGCCGTCTTTACGATGGACGTCTCCGGCCGGTCCTTCACCGTCCCCCTCGCGCCCGGAGACCCGCAGCACGTCTGCGCGATTCCGGCCTT
>DATKXP010000372.1:0-4875 GCA_035529015.1 Phycisphaerae bacterium
CGACACGGTTTCCGGCTGTGGAACATGGCCCAGTTCCCGCGACGGGCCGGCGCGACGGTCCTTCTTCCGGTGGGGTCGGTTGCCGACGGGCATCTCGAGGAGATGAAGCCGTGGCCGGTCTCAGACGGCATCGACCACAGCCGCCTCGGAGCAGGGGCCGTCTCGGTCTTCGGCGCCGACACCCAGGGCGACTGGACCGGCGTGTACTATCCGGACGCCGACGCCAACCACCTGATCCTGAAGCCGCGCTACACCGCGCCGGGCGCGCGGCTGCACGCGATGAAGGCCAAGTCGAGCATCACGGACGAGCCGACGCGCGCCGACCGGACGATCGAGATCTGGAACGGGTCGAACCCGACCTTCGATCACCCGGGCCACTACCTCCAGGCGTTCGGCACGTACATCCTGCCGCTCGGGCTGACGATGGTGACGGGGATCGGGCGCATCGACTGGGCCAACGAGTCTGTCGCCGTCTCGTACGCGGCGCAGGAGACGGGCGCGGTGGTGCGTGTGGTGTCGCTGCGGCCGCGCCCGGGGTGCCGCGTCATGGCCCGCACCAGAGAGGAAACTGCCCAGGCCACCGGGACGCTCCGCCCCGACCGGCCGCTCGTCGTCCGGCTCAAGAAAGGGGGCGAACCCGTTCTGGTGACCGTCGTTGACGCCGACGACGACGAACTGGCGGAGGTCAGCCTGCCGTACCGACCTCGGCCCACGCCGCCGGAGGAGTTTAAGGTCATCCAGGCCGAGGTGAAACCGTGGAACTGGATGGCGATGGAACTGGCGGACTGGTCCCGCCGCGGGGCGCCCTGCCTGCCCGACGCCGCCAAGACGCTTTGCGCAACGTTGACCACGCACGACACGGAAACGGTGCTGGCGGCGGCCCGGGTCGTGATGCGGACCGAGCGACCGGGGTCGCCCCGTTGGCAGTCGGTCAGGAACCGGCTGGATTTCCTCGCCGGCCGCATGCCTGACCATGCCTACGTCCAGGCCTATCTGGGGATGATGTTGGCGCTGGAGGCGCGGGGCCGTCCGACGCCTGCTGCCTCGCGGCATTTCAGCAAGGCCGAGGGGCTCCCGGCGGGGCACTACCTGATGGCCCTCGAGGGTCTGGCGTCCGGCCAGATGGTCCAGGCGATGAGCCACCTGAGAAAGTGTGCCTCGGAAGCGCCGCCCGTCGCGATGGGTCTGGGACGGCGCGCCATCGCCGGCAACGAGCGGCTGCACCCGGCGGCGCTGCCGGGCGGGCAATGGCCGACGCTGCTTCTGGCAGCGGTGCGCCTGGAACTCGGTCTGGCGCGACCGGCGATGGTGGACCTCGAACAGATGCTGGCCCTCGATCCCGCCCGGCCGGAGGCGCTCGTCCTGCTGGCCGACGTCTACGCGAAGATGGACCAGCCCGCCAAAGCCAAGGCCGTCCGAGACGAAGTCGCCCGCCTCCTGGAAGCCAGCCCGCAGATCAAACGCGACTACGACGCGCTGCTGCGCGAGGCCCGTCTGGGCGAGTGGACGGGCATTGCTCGACCGTGACGGCCTGCCCGCCAGGAGGGGGGGCTGCCGGAAGTCTCCGACGGCGTTTCCTGATGCATCGGGGGGGTGACGTGCTGCGTTGGCCGCCCCGCAAGCGGCCTCATCCACCGATTCTGTCGAATTATCCCTCAAATCTCGTGCCGCCCCGTGCCGATAGGTAGTCGGGATGAGATGCTGTACCTGATGGGGGTCCCGGAAGGGACCCACACGCGCTGGGAGGGCACTGGGATGGCCGACCACCTGCGCGCCTCGACCGCGGGCGTGCGAATCCATCAGTTCGTCGTTGGAAGCCTGCCGGTTATCGCGTACCTGTCGGGCTGGCTTCCGCCGCTCTGGGCGGCCTTGGGCCTCTCGATGCTGGCGTTGATCTCGGAGCGCCTGGTCGTCATGGACTGGCTCGTTGGCGGCCAGAAGCACTGCTACGAACAGGAAGATCCCGGACCGCGCGCGGGCCTGTTCCGCCTGGACGAGGCGATGCGGGTCATCCTGCTGGGCAGCGGCGCGATCCTGCTGACGACCGGTCACCCCATCGGATGGCTGCCGACCCTGGCGGTGGCAACCGCTTCGGTCATGGAAGGCACGACGGCGTTCTCCTTCGCGCTGCTGGCGTACGCCCTGCTGACGTGGTGCTTCCAGCACATCCGGCCGGACGTGGCGGCCGCCTGCGACAGCGCTACGGGTCACCCGGGCAATCCCAACTGCTTTGTGTGTCGCAGCCTCCGGGCGGCGCCGTACGGCCGGTGTCGTTGGTGTCACCTGTCGAGCATGCGCTGGTGCTGCGGCCTTCAGACGTCACTGCTGATGGCCCTCTTGTTGGTCATCGCCTTCCTGCTGACCGCGACACTGGGAGCGGCAATGACCAAGGTGCTCGTCACGCTCAGCATCGTGGGCGTGGTGACCCTGTCGCTGGCCGTCAGCCGTCAGACCGACGACTTGATCGGTTCGCTGAACAACCTGGCGGACGCCCACAAGCGGACGGCCGGGCGATGCCGCTTCCTGGAGCGTCTGTCGCTGGCCGGTTCGATCCAGGAGGCGGCCGACGCCACGGTGGCCCACGCCACCGAAGCCCTCGGCGCGCGCCGCGTCAGCGTCATGCTCATCGAGGATTCGCACCTGCAGATCGCCGCGGCCGTCGGCATCCCCGGCGACGTGGTCAAACAGGTCCGTGTCCCGATCCCCAATCGGATTTGCGGGCAAGTCTTCGCAAGCGGAGAGCCCCTCATCGTCAACGACCTCGGCGCCGAGGAGTTCGTCGAGACGCTCGGTCTGGGTACGGGAGGCCCCGTGGCCTCGTTCCCCCTGGTGGCCGCGCCGATGAAGACCGCTACCCGCAGGATCGGCGTCATCAACGTGACCGACCGCGACGAGGGCGCGTTCACCGATGAGGACCTGTCGGAACTGCAGTTTACCGCCGAGGCGGCCGCCATCAGCCTCTCGAGTCAGATGGATCGCCGCGACATCGAGCGTGGCAACTACGCCGCCATCCGGTCCCTCGCGCTGGCCATCGAGGCCAAGGACCCGTGCACGCACGGTCACTCGCTCCGCGTCCAGGTGTGGGCAACGGCGGTTGCCCGGGAACTCGGCCTGTCGGGCGAGCGGCTTCAGGCGCTCACCTACGCCGCCGAACTGCACGACATCGGCAAGATCGCCATCCCGGACGAGATTCTGAGAGCCCCCCGCAAACTGATCGCCGAGGAATGGGCCATCGTCGAGCAACATCCCCGACGGGGCATGGACATGGTCCGGCACCTGGAGTTCCTGCAGCCCGCCCGTGAGGGCATCCTCCATCACCACGAGCGGCTCGACGGCCGCGGATACCCGGACGGTCTGGCCGGCCACGAGATCCCCCTGGAGGCCCGCGTCCTGGCCGTCGTCGATGCGTACGACGCCATGACCAGCGCCCGGCCGTACCGGCCGCCGCTTTCCCATGAAAAGGCCGCAGCGGAACTGCGGCGCGCTTCCGGCACCCAGTTCGACCCAAGGTGCGTGGAAGTGTTTCTGGGACTTGTGGGCGAAGGGGCCGAACTCGTCGCTGCCGGCGCCTCGGTGCCCGCAACCGTTGATGCCTGAGCACCGTATCTAACGCTACTTTGTCAACTTGGTATCGCCCCCCATGGGGATGGCGCGGTGGGCGGTGCGGCTCACCGCATGCGGGTTCAACCTCCCTCACGACCGGCTGTGACATGACGTTGTCACAGGGTTCCCCGAATCGTGTGGACGTTCCCCTGCCGCGCGCCATATGTAAGGTCAACTGCTTGGATACGAGGCCCCCTTGCGCTGGGTGGGGTCTTGGACACGCGGAAGCGCCGCGGCCACAGGCTACGGCGCTTCCGTTTCATTTCGCACAGGTCCACGGTTATCCGCAACACCCCCGTTACGGCTGGGTGCGTCCTCAGCGAGTGGCGCGGAAGCCCGCAGGGCGGCCGTCTCGGACGCAGGGCCCACACGGCCACGCTTCGCGTTGCCGTGCCGCCCTCCTGTAACGGAAGCGTTACCCCCCGTCCCTGCGATTACCTTGACCGGTGTGTTGCCGTTTGATAGCGTACGCCCGGCTTCAGAACAGGAAAGGAGGCACCGCGTGAGCGACGTCATGGTGGGGCTCATCGGCGGCACGGGCCTTGGCGAGGCCCTGGCCCAGGGGTCCGAAGGCGAACGCAAGGAGATCGACACCCCCTTCGGGAAGCCCTCCGCACCGATCATCCTGACGGAGATCGAAGGCCAGGCGACGGCCATCCTGGCCCGTCACGGCGAGGGCCATCGGTTCGGCCCGTCGCAGGTGCCCTTCCGGGCCAACCTCTTCGCCCTCAAGCGCCTCGGCGTGACGCACATCCTGGCGTCGGGCGCCGTCGGGAGCCTGCGGGATTCGATCCACCCGCGCGACCTGGTGATCTGCGACCAGGTTATCGACCGGACCGTCCGGGGGCCGAAGACGTTCTTCGACGAACTGGCCGTCCACGTGGGTTTCGCCGACCCGTTCTGCCCGGGCCTGCGCGGCCTGCTGGTCGAGTGCGGCATGGCTGTGGGTACGACGGTGCACACGCGCGGCACGTACGTGTGCATGGAAGGGCCGCAGTTCTCGACCCGTGCCGAGAGCCTTCTGCACCGTCAGTGGGGCGCCGACCTGATCGGCATGACCTGCATGCCCGAGGCGAAACTGGCGCGCGAGGCCGAGATCTGCTACGCCGTCATCGCCATCCCCACCGACTACGACTGCTGGCGTCCGCATGAGCCCGGCCTCTCGCCCGACGCCGTCCTCGAAAGCATCATCGCCAACGTCGAGGCCGGCACGGCCAACGCCGTCGCCCTTATGAAGGCGACCGTGCCGCGCATCGCCGAGACCGTCGGCCC
>DATKXP010000373.1:0-11831 GCA_035529015.1 Phycisphaerae bacterium
GCGGCGAAAGGGTTCCGACCGGGGGAACTGCTCGGCATGGCCCCGGTCCGCGAGATCGTCCTTGGCGAGCGGCGGCCGCTGGTCCTCGACGATCCCGGCCTGACGCTGGGTTCCGAGATGGGCGGCTGGCATGGGTTGGCGGTGGTCCCGATTGCCGGGCCGAGCCGTCTGCTGGGTGTGCTGGTTCTGGGCGACCTGGCCGAGGGAGACGCCTTCAGCGCGACCGACGTGGCGCTGATGGCGGCGTTGGGCAACGTCATCGCGGTGGCGGCCGAGACGTCGTTGGTGCACGCCGAGTTCCGGCAGCAGATCGAGCGCCGCCTGAGCGAGGTCGGCGCCGAACTGGCCCACGCCTCGGCGGAACTCCAGCGCCTGAAGACGTTCAACGAGGAACTGTTCCAGTCGGCGCCCGTCGGCATCGTGGTGTTCGACCGGCAGTTCCGCGTGACGTTCCGCAATGCGGCGGCCGAACGCCTGTGGGCCGACGACCGGTCGGTCCTCGACGCCGCACGGCGAACCGACGTGGCGCGCCACGACCCGGAGTGGGCACACGGCCTGCGCGACGTGGTCAACATGCGGCGTCCATGGCTGGCCGAAGAGGTGGTCCTGGAACGCGCGGGCGAGGAGCCTGTGCGTTTGAACCTCTCGTGCTCGCCGCTCCTGAGCGGAAGGCTGGAGGTCGTGGGGGGCGTGCTGATCGTCGAGGACGTGACGCAGCGCGTCCGGATGGAGCAGCGGTTGGCGGTGTCGGAGCGACTGGCCGGCGTGGGCCGGTTGGCCGCCGTGGTGGCCCACGAGATCAACAACCCGCTCGACGGCATCATGCGGCTGGTGAACCTGGCCCGACGGGCGGGGGGCGACGGCGACGGCGAGCGCGTCGAGCGGTACCTGGCCGACGCCGGCAAGGGCCTGGAGCGGATGGCCACCATCGTGCGCGACCTGCTGGACTTCTCGCGCACGGCCGCAGGTTCCGTCGGGCCGATGTCGATCCGGGAGATCCTGACCGAAGCGGCGCAGGCCATGGCCCCGGCGGCCGAGAAGGGCGGCGTCGAGGTGGCCGTGGCGTGCGACCCCGAACTCCCGACGCTGCGGAGCGGCAGCCTGTACCACGTTGTCCTGAATCTCGTAAAGAACGCCGTGGAGGCAACGCCTTCGGGCGGAGAGGTCCGCGTGGCGGCGCGGGCCGAGAACGATGCCCTCGTGATCGAGGTGGCGGACACCGGTCCGGGCATCCCAGCCGAGGTGTTGCCGCGGCTGTTCGAACCGTTCTACAGTCTCAAGGCCATCGGCAAGGGCACGGGCCTGGGCCTCGTGATTTCGAAGGACCTGGTGGAGAAGCAGGGCGGAACGCTGACGGCCGCCAACCGGCCGGAAGGCGGTGCCGCGTTCACCGTGCGGATACCGTTCGCCACGGCGTAGGCCGGCGAACCGACAAGGAGGGGCTGATGTCCGGTATGCGGATTCTGGTGGTTGACGACGACGAGATCATCCTGACGAGCCTGTCGGAGTTTCTTCGGCTCGAGGGGTATGGCGTCGAGACGGCGTCGAGTTTCAAGGAAGCGTCGGCGCACCTGGCGGCGGGGGCGTTCCAGGTGGTCATCGCCGACGTGTCGATGCCCGAGGTGGACGGCTTCGAATTGCTGAAGGTGACCCGAAACCGTTACCCCGATACGGCGGTCATCATGATCACCGGCTACGGGACGATCGAAAGCGCGGTCGAGGCCATCAAACGCGGGGCGTTCGATTACCTGACGAAGCCGATCATCGACGACGAGATCAAACTCGTGATCGAGCGGGCCCTTCAGCAGCGGATGCTGATGGAAGAGAACCGGTCGCTGCGCAACCAGTTGGCCGAGCGATACGGCCTCGGAAACGTCATCGGGCACGACGACAAGATGCTCAGGATCTTCGACACGATCGAGGCGGTGGCCGACGCGCCGACAACCGTCCTGATTACGGGCGAGAGCGGCACGGGCAAGAGCATGATTGCCCGGGCGATTCACCAGCGGTCGAACCGGCGCGAGAAGCCGTTCGTCGAGGTCGCCTGCGGGGCGCTGCCCGAGACGCTGCTCGAAAGCGAACTGTTCGGGCACGTGCGGGGCTCGTTCACCGGCGCGGTGAGCGACAAGGCCGGCAAGTTCAAGCAGGCCGAAGGCGGGACGGTGTTTCTGGACGAGATCTCGACCGCCACGCCCGCCCTTCAGGTCAAGTTGCTGCGCGTGCTCCAGGATTTCGAGTTCGAGGCTGTGGGCGGCGCGAGGACGCAGCGTGTGGACGTGCGGTGTATCCTGGCGACCAACGAGAACCTCGACGAGGCGGTCCGCCGCGGCGATTTCCGGGAGGACCTCTATTACCGCGTCAACGTGGTCGTGATTCACCTGCCGCCGCTCAGGGAACGGATCGGCGACATCCCGCTGCTGGCCCAGCACCTCCTGGACAACCATTGCCGCCGGACCGAGCGCAAGATCCTGGGGTTCCAGGACGACGCCATGCGTGTGCTCCAGGGACACGCCTGGCCGGGGAACGTGCGGCAGTTGGAGAACGTGATCGAACGGGCGGTGATCCTGACGAAGAACGTGACCCTCGCCGTGGACGACCTGCCGGAGAACATGCGAAGCCTCGAAGCCGGCGGTGACGGCGACGGGCACATCCTGCCATTGAAGACGGCCCTGGAGAAGCCGGAGCGCGAGATGATTCTGCGGGCGCTGCGGACGTTCGGCGGCAGCCGCCAGGCCACGGCCGAGGCCCTCGGCATCAACCGCACGACGCTCTACAAGAAGATGAAACGCTTCAGCATCGAGATGGCCGAGGCGTGAAGCAATTGCGGATTTCGGATTTCGGATTTCGGATTGCCGCAAAACACGCGCGGCTGCCGGGGAGGGCCCGCCATGGCGCAGCGGGCACGTTGCCCACTGAAGGCTTGACTCGCCTTGAAACGTTTGCTACAATTCTACTGATGTCCGCGCTAAGGAGCAGGCAATGGCAAATCTCTCCGGTCCGCAACCCGGCGTGAAGTTCTGCCCCTTGTGCCGGTCGCCCTTGCGCAACGTTGCCCGGCAAGACATGAAGTCACAGGGCTACGTTCGACGCGACGGGTCGGTGGCAAAGGACACTCACACATACGATTGTACGTCCTGCAAGAACCGGTTTGAGATCAACCAGGACCGGTAGGCCACCGGAAATGACGTGCGCGGGTCGGTCGGCGTGCCACACTGTTCGCAGCCCCGGTAGGGGCGCCTGCGCTCTAGCCACGGGCGCGAGCCCGTGGTAAGAAAGACCCACCAACATTCCTTGTTCTTTTCTGTTGAGCCCCAGAGGGGCGACTGAGACGGTCAATCGCCCCTGGCGGGGCTCCGGTTTGGGTTCGGCGGCTCCGGCACCACGGGTTAAGGGATCAGCCTGGGGTCATTTCTTCTTGGGCTGGCGCAGAAGCGCAACGGTCTTGGGTTTTCCAGGCTCACCGGCCATCACCAACTTCACGGCTGCGCCAAGGGCCGGGAAAGACTCGGACTCAACCGCATCTGCCAAGACTTCACCTCTTGGTTCATCTGAGTACTGGCGAAGGTGATGAGGAATGGTTTCCGTTTTGGTTTTGTACTTGAAGGTAACCTCGATACGCTCCAACTGGAACTTGGCCAGGGACCCCTTCCATCGCATGAAATGGGATGCGGATGGAGCAAAGTCGACAAGGACCTTGATTTGTCCTTTCGCCGTTCGCTTCATAGCCTCCTGATCTTGTGCCTTTTTCCAAGCCTTGGCTCCGATGGCATTCCAGTCCAGCACCTGGCCATTTGCGTTGATTACCTCCGTGTTCTGAAGCGTTGGCTTAGAGAAGCCGAGTTTCTGGGCCTCAGCCATCGCCGCTTTCTCATTGAAAGGAATCAGGTGATACCACACATCGCTAGGCCGCTTGGTACTGACAAGCTCAAAGAAGCCGCTTGAAACCCACTTAAGGGCTTGTGCCTCTTGCACAGTGCGGCACTGAATCCCATTCGCCGCAGCCTTCTTAAGTGCCGGTTCCGTGAAACCAGAAGAGGACACGAAGACCTTATCGGTGACTTGGACGTCTTTGGTCTTCGCGGCAAATCCCTCTATCTCAGTAACATCCGTTTTCCTTCGCCTATCCCGCACCTCGAAGGCGATCACAACCCCCCAGGGTAGTGTAATCAGGACGTCAAACTCACGCGTTCGCCCTGTGATCCTGTCGCGGAGGTAACCCGGAGACTCAATACTCGCTTGCTTGCAGGTTGCCAGCAGGCGCTCGAAATGCTGGACAAGTCTCTCCCGCTCTCTGCCCGCCCTTGGCATGATTGGGCACCACCAGCGCTAAACAGGCAACAGGTCGCGAACAGGTGTGCGCTATCGCCCAGCGTGCGCCAACCGGATCATCGGGCGCCGCTCGGCGGGGATCTCGAAGTGGCAACAGACGGCCTCACGGATGTTCTCACGCAGGGCTTCAACCGTATCCGCTTCCGTGAAAATAGATGCCCCTGCCGCGCGGGCCGTGAACCCGCCGTCCGGATCTTCCTCGACCTGAAAGACGATTTCGGTCATTACGTTGCCTCCTGAGTCTCCGCGAGCATTCTAGCACGCGACGCACCTGTAAACAAGCGCGGCGGCCTGGGAAGGCCGCCGCGCGGTTTGTCGTCATGCGTTCTGTCAGCACGTCCAAGCGCCGGCCTAGTACATATCTTCTCCACCCATGCCACCGCCGGCGGGGGCCTTCTTCTTCTCGGGGATCTCCGAGACGAGGGCGTCGGTCGTCAGCAGCAGCCCCGCGATGGAGGCCGCGTTCTGAAGCGCGGTCCGCTCCACCTTCGTCGGAACGATGACGCCGGCCTTGACGAGGTCGCCGTACTCGTGCGCGAGGGCGTCGAAGCCGAACGTCGGGTCGTCGGCGTCCTGGACGCGTTGGGCGACGATGGAGCCGTCCATGCCGGCGTTCTCGGCGATCTGGCGGATGGGGGCATCGAGGGCACGCCGCACGATATCGACGCCGATCTTCTGATCGCCTTTGAGTTTGAGTTTGAGTTTGTCGAGGGCCTTGCGGGCGCGGAGGATCGCCACGCCGCCGCCCGGCAGGATGCCTTCCTCGACGGCAGCGCGGCAGGCGTGCAGGGCGTCTTCGACGCGTGCCTTCTTCTCTTTGCAGGCGCTTTCGGTGGCGGCCCCGACGTTGATCTGTGCCACGCCGCCGGCGAGTTTGGCGAGACGCTCGTTGAGTTTCTCGCGGTCGTAGTCGCTGGTGGTGGTTTCGATCTCGCGGCGGATGGCGTCGATGCGGCCGGTGATGGCGTCGCTCGCGCCGGCCCCTTCGATGATCGTCGTGTTATCCTTGTCGATGGTGATCTTCTTGGCCTGCCCGAGGTCGGCGATCTCGACGTTCTCGAGTTTGATGCCAAGGTCCTCGAAGATGGCCTTGCCGCCGGTCAGCGTCGCGACGTCTTCCATCATGGCCTTGCGGCGGTCGCCGAAGCCGGGGGCCTTGACGGCGCAGCACTGCAGCGTGCCGCGCAGTTTGTTCACGACCAGAGTGGCCAGGGCCTCGCCCTCGATGTCCTCGGCCACCACGAGCAGCGGTCGGCCGGACTGGGCGATCTTCTCCAGCAGCGGGAGCATGTCCTTGATGGACGAGATCTTCTTCTCGTGCACCAGGATGTAGGGCTTCTCGAGGACGGCTTCCATGGCCTCAATGTCCGTGACGAAGTGCGGCGAGATGTAGCCCTTGTCGAACTGCATGCCCTCGACCAGGTCGACGGTCGTGTCGAGGCTCTTGCCTTCCTCGACGGTGATGACGCCGTCTTTGCCGACCTTGTCCATGGCGTCGGCGATCATCTTGCCGATCTCCAGGTCCTGGTTGGCGGCGCAGGTGCCCACCTGGGCGACTTCCTTCGAGGAGGTGACGTTCTTCGACATCTTTTTGAGTTCACCGACGATGGTCTCGGTGGCCGCATCGATGCCGCGCTTCAGTTCCATGGCGGTGGCGCCGGCGGTCACGTTCTTGAGGCCCTCGCAGAAGATGGCCTCGGCCAGGATGGTGGCCGTGGTGGTGCCGTCGCCGGCCACGTCGCTGGTCTTCGAGGCGACCTCACGGACCATCTGGGCGCCCATGTTCTCCCAGGGGTCCTCCAGGTCGATCTCCTTGGCGACGGTCACGCCGTCTTTGGTGACGGTCGGGCCGCCGAAACTCTTCTCCAGGATGACGTTGCGTCCGCTCGGTCCGAGGGTGACGCGGACGGCCTTGGCCAGCATCGCCACGCCGCGCCGAATCGCCTCGCGAGCCTCCTGATCGAATGCAATCTTTTTGGCTGCCACGGTAGGTTCTCCTTTTTGGGTTGTGGCCTCATGCGGGCGAGGCGGGCTATTTCTTCTTGAGGACCGCCAGAATGTCGTCGGTGCTCATGATGAGCATCTCCCGGCCGTCCACTTCGATCTCGGTGCCGGCGAAACTCGAGAAGATGACCTCGTCGCCCTTCTTGACGGTGGGCTTGGCGATCTCGCCGGAATCGAGCGTCCTGCCCGGCCCGACGGCGACGATCTTGCCGCGCTTCGGCTTCTCCTTGGCCGTGTCGGGAAGCACGATCCCGCCCTTCGTCGTGGTCTCGGCCTCGAGCCGCTTGACGACGACCTTGTCACCCAGTGGTTTCAGTTTCACAGCCTGCTCCTTTCAGGTTCAGCACTAGAGTTCCAGCCCCTGAAGCCTCCCCCCGACGGACGTGGTCGAGGTCGGCGTCTCGCTTTCTATCGCGGCCACATGATGATGCGCGTGATGGTCCGGACGATGACCTGCCGATCGACCGGCTTCTCAAGGACGGTCTCGACGCGCAGCGCCCGGACGTCGGCGGCCGGCAAGTCGTCCGGATGGGCCGTCATCAGGACGGCCGGCAGCCAGTACCGCTCGCGGCGGATGATCCGCAGCGTCTGGATCCCGTCGAGGCGCGGCATGTGGAAATCGATCAGAACCACGTCGATCCGCTCGTGCCGCACCAGTTCGATGGCCTCCTCGCCGCAGGTCGCCGCGACGGTGCGGAAGCCCTCGCGGGCCAGCACGTCGCCCACGACGTCGCGCCAGCCGTCGTTGTCGTCGGCAATCAGGACCGACGGGGCAGGGCTCTCGCTTGGATTCGGCCAGGCCACCATCTTGAGAGTCTCGCTGGAGGTACACTCCTCCCGCCAGAGATAGAGCAATCAGTGTGCCAATGAGGGGCACGGGGGAAAGAGTGGTGGGGAGAATCGCTTAAGCGACTGCAATTAAAGGACTTACGTGCCGGTGCTCCTGGGCGTGAGCGCCCGTCGGATTGGGCAAGAGAGCCCTGGCGTGCCAAAATGTCGGCAACGCCGAGCCGTGCCCCTGCCATCGTGGCAGGCGGAAGCCGCTGCGAAGGCGGCATCTCCTGGAGCCTGCGCATGCTTTTGCCTTGTTTGGGCTTTGCCCACATCGTACGATGGGCGACAGACGTGCGGGGGGACGTCGCGATGAGTGTGTTCTACCTTCCATATCTCCTTCTTGGCCTTGCCGGGGGCTTGACTCTCCTGGGCGATGGCCTGAGCGTTGTCTTCTGGCGCCGGGCCCGGCGCGTCTCGCCGCCGCCTTTGTCGGGGTGGTTGGCTGTCCCCATTCGGGTGATAGCGATTGCATACCTTGCCGGGGCTGCTGCCGGGCTCGTGGGGTTCGTCCACGAAGCCGTTGCTCGCGACCCGTGGCTGGTGGTAACGGTTCTGCCAATCCTGTGCTACGCTGTGCCAGCAGGTCTGCTGTTCTGCTGGCCACGGCTCCTGGTGGGCTGGTGTGTAGGGGGACCGCTGCTGGGTTACCTTGTTGCTGCTGCGGTTGCTCACTTGGGGTGGGATGTGGAGGAAGCTCTTTTTCTGGTGCGTGCACTCGCCATCAGCCTGGTGCCGCTGGGGTTTGCGGTCGGCAGCACCGCGGGCCTGCTGGCGGGTTGGTCTTGGTTGCGCCGGGCCGCGAGGGCGAAGAAGGATTCGGCGGGTGGCCCTGCCCATGTAGAGGTGGCCCCCGAGCGCGCTCCCTAAGACAGCATCATCCGAATCGACGCGGCGGCCGCCAGGATGACGATCAGCCAGGTGAACAGCGCCTGGGGAATCTTCGGCAGCAACAGGATACCGAGCACCGCCCCCACCAGGATCGCGGGCACCAGGCAGCCGTTCAGCGTCAACGACCCGACCGTCACGATGCCGAGCCAGGTGTAGACGGGCAGTTTCACCAGGTTGACGATCATGTAGAAGACCGCCCCCGTGCCGACGAACTCCTTCTTCGGCAGGCCCTGCGTCAGCAGGTAGACCGACATGATCGACCCGGCGGCGTTCGCCAGGCCCGTGGCGAAACCGGCCAACAGGCCCACCAAGGCGATGAACCACCACGCCTTCGGCAGCGTCCGATCCAGCCACTCGCCGAGACGGCCGCGCACCACCCGAAGCCCGATGAGGCTCAGCACCAGCACGCCCAGCACCACCTTCATCGTCTCGTTGTCGAGGTACTTGAGCGCCAGAAAACCCAGCGGCATCCCCGCCATGACCCACGGCAGCAGCGGCAGGACGTGACGCCAGACGGCGTGCTTCCGGTAGTAGGCGACGGCCACGATGTCACCCACGATGAGCATCGGCAGCAGCGCCCCGACCGATTCCCTGGCCGGGAAGATCATGGCCATCAGCGGCACGACCAGGATGTTCATCCCCGCCACGCCCGTCTTCGTGAACCCCAGGAACAGGCCGACAATCACGGCCAGGATCCACTGGGTGGCGTCGAGTTCGGGCACGGGTCGGCCTGCGGCTTTCTGTGCAGTCTCGGGATAGCGAAACGCGGCGGGTCGGGAAACCCGCCGCGCCATCTGTCTGCGTCGGCGCTCAACCGCGCTGTTTCACGGCCTCGACGCGCGTCTTGAACTGCTCGGTCTCGTCGCGGACCTGTTTGACGAAGCCGTTGTCCTCGGCCGTCCCGAGGACGGCCGCCATCTCCTCGTCGGTCGAGTAAGCCATCCGCCGGAACGGGTTGTCGTAATCCTTCTTGCGGGTGACGTAGGTCTGGTCGGCCACGTACTCCTGGATGCGGACGGCTTCACCGAGCGCCGCGGCCCACGCTTCGGGCGTCAGGTCGTCGATGCCGAGCACCTGGAGCAGCGTCGCGAAGGCGTGGCGCTGCTTGGCGAGCGGGTACGCCTCCCACAGCCGGTCGTACGCCTCGTGGATGGCGTCCCACGTGGCGAGGCGGCCGCTCCTGATGTCGTCGCGCAGGGCCGCGACGTCCGGCTCCGCCACGAGTTGGCCGCCCAGGTTCACCCAGTTCCGCTCGCGCGGGCCGGCGAGGGCATCGCACATGGCGGCCAGGTTGGCGTCGGGGTGGGCCTCCATCCAATCGAGCAGGTTCCTGACGGCGTAGTCGTGAAGCATGTCGCGGTAGGCGGCATAGGCGGCGCGGGCTTTGAGGACGATCACGTCGCGGCTGGAATGCTCGACGCCTTCGGCCAGGACCTGGAGGGCGTTCACCTTCTCGGCGGGCCCGGTCAAGAGTTCGCGTCCCACGCGGGCGAGGGCGTCGGCGTCGAGCGCGTCGGCCGGCTCGCCGCTCTTTCGCAGATGGGCCTTGGCGGTCCACTCTTCGAGCAGCGCGCGGGCCGCCACGATCTCCTCGGCCGTATCGGGCGCGAGCGAGTTGAACTCGATGTTCTGGACCTTGCGCTCTCGCTTGTCGCGCGCGCCGAACTTCCGGGTGTTCCGCGCCAGGGCGTACATGTTGTAGAGCCACCAGTAGGCGGGGAGCAGTTGCAGGCGGCCGTTGGCGGTGTCGTTCGAGATGAGGCAGAACGGCAGCGGCACGTCGAGTTCGGCCGGGTAATCGCCCTTGGCAACCAGCGCGAACGAGGCGAACCGGCAGTTGTGCTTGACGCTGACGCACAGGCCCGGCCAGAACCCGCGGCCGGCGTGGATTTCGCCGTCGGGCGCGCGGCTGTTATGGTTCGACCCGATCGTGGCGCACGCCGCGATGTTCGACTGGCCCATCACGCACGCCGCGATGAGGAACGAGTTGTTGTGGTGCTGCTCGTGGGCCGGAAAGATCAGGTTGTTCAGGATCTCGCAGCACGAGACGGTTGAATTGTCGCCCAGGTACGAGTGGATCAGCCGCGCCCCGTACTTCAGGCTCGAGCCCGTGCCCAGGACGAACCGGACGCCCTTGCAACCGTAGAAGATGTGGCACCCGCGCCCGATGATGCCGTTGACGAGTTCGACGCCTTCGCCGATCTGGCTCGGCTCCTCGGCGCTGGAGTTGATCGTCAGGTTCTTCAGTTTGTTGGCGCCCTTGACGTACGCGCACGGGCCGACCTTGACGTCCTTGACGATCCGCGAGTTCTTGATGACGGCGGCGTCGCCGACGGTGCCGTAAAAGCCTCGGCGCGGGTCGAAGGTGTGTTGGGTGATCTCGCCCAGCCGGGCCATCAGGCCGGGGTCGTCGCGGTACTTGGCCCACAGGTAGGCGTCGGCGGCGATCATGCCGTCGAAGGGCATGACCGACCGACCGCCGCCTTCGTTCACCAGGTCCAGCCAGATCCGCACGTCCTCGCCCTCGCCCTCCTTGACGATGCCATTGCCGAACTTGGCGTGGTTCGAGCAGTGCATCTCGTCGAGGTTCTGCAGGATCACGTTGTCGCCGATGATGTAGTGGGCCAGGTACCGCACGTGGTGGATGGCCACGTTGTCGCCGATGTCGCAGGAGATGATGCGGCTGTTCGTCAGCCCCACCGGCACCGTCAGGTCGTGGTGCCACAGGTACACCGGGTCGAGCCGGCCGATGCGAACGAGGCCGTGGAACTCGCAGCCCCGGACGTGAGTCGGGTCGAAGTGGTCGGTCACGAGGATGGCGTCCCAGTTGTCGCAGTTGTTTCCGTTCTTGACGAGGGTCTCGATCTCGTCGGCCCGCAGGTTCCGCCACTCGCTCTCGTGCTTGTGCGACTGCTCGTTCCGCAGGTAGTACTCGTCCCGGCCCGCGGGCAGGTAAGGGCCGCTGATGAAGTCGCGGCCGAGGGACCCCGCGGGGATGACTTCGATCTCGCTCATCGCCGGATTCCTTGTCAGCCTGGACCGGGACAGGCACGTGGCAGGGCTGTGCCCGAGCGCGGCAGCGCTCGGCGTGGCCGGCGACGCTTCCGAGTCGCTCCGCGGTCCTACGTGGTTTTGTCGGCTTGCTTCTGCTGCTGAATCCAGTCGTAGTACTCGCGCATCGACAGTTGCGCCGCCGCCGCCGCGTCGCAGAACACGATCGTGTCGGGATGCAGTTGCAGCGCGCTGGACGTGATCATGCAGGTGACCGGGCCTTCGACCGCCGCCGCCAGGGCAGGGGCCTTGTTCGCACCGTCCACCACCACCACGCACTGCCGCGCCTCCAGGATCGACCCGACGCCCATCGAAATGGCCGTCCGCGGCACGTCTTCCTCGTTCTCGAAGAAGCGGCTGTTGTCGGCGAGGGTCTGTTTCGTCAGGTACACCAGACGGGTGCGCGACCCCAGGCTGCTGCCCGGTTCGTTGAACGCGATATGCCCGTCGCTTCCGATGCCGAGCACCTGGAGGTCGATGCCCCCGGCGTCGGCGATCTGCTGCTCGTAGTCGGCACAGGCAACTCGCCAGTCCTTGGCGGTTCCGGACGGCACGTGCGTCTGGTTGCGCGGCACGTTGATGTGATCGAAGAGTTCCTCGTTCATGAAATAGCGGTACGATTGCGGATGGTCGCCCGCCAGGCCGCAGTACTCGTCGAGATTGAACGTCGTGACCTTCGAGAAATCGAGGGCCTCTTTCTTGTGCAGCCGGATCAAGGCCTTGTA
>DATKXP010000374.1:0-4672 GCA_035529015.1 Phycisphaerae bacterium
GGCTCGGCCGTCGCGGCCGTGAAGGAGAAGCCGAACCTCCTGGTCCTTCGGACGCTGTCGAAGTCGTACAGCCTGGCGGGGCTGCGATTCGGCTTTGCCGTCGGCCCGGCCGATTTGATTGCGGGCCTCGCGAAGGTCAAGGACTCGTACAACGTCGACGCCGTGGCCATCGAGGTTGCGGCCGCCGCCCTCGAGGGCCAGGACTGGATGCGGGCCAATGCCGAGACGATCCGGGCCGAGCGCGACCGCATCGCCCGGCGTCTCGACGACCTCGGCTTCGACGTGACGCCCTCGCAGGCGAACTTCCTGCTCGCCCGCGTGCCCGACGGCGAAGCCGAGACGTGCTACCGCTGGCTGAAAGCGCGCGGCATCCTGGTCCGCTACTGGAACCTGCCGCGACTTGCCGATAAGGTGCGCATCACCGTCGGGACGCCCGAGGAAAACGACGCTCTCCTGGCGGCCCTCGAAAAGCGATGCGAGGAGACACGCGCATGACCGCCCAACCCCCCAAGCGACAACGCCGCGCACACGTCACGCGCCGGACGAAAGAGACGCAGATCGACCTGTCGCTGAACCTCGACGGGGCAGGGCAGGCCGAGATCGATTCCCCCGTCGGGTTCCTCAACCACATGCTGAACCTGCTGGCGCGGCATGCGGCGGTGGACCTGGCGGTCACGGCCGCCGGCGACACCGAGGTGGACCTGCACCACACGGTTGAGGACGTCGGCATCTGCCTCGGCCAGGCGCTCGACGAGGCGTTGGGCGATAAGGCCGGCATCGCGCGGTTCGCGTCGGTGGCCGTCCCGATGGACGACTCGCTGGCCGAGGTCAGCCTCGACCTCTCGGGCCGCCCGTTCCTGGTCTACAACGCGACGTTCCCCGGCGAGCGGGTCGGCGAGTTCGAGACGGAACTCGTCGAAGAGTTCCTGCAGGCGCTCGTGAACCACGCCCGCGCGACGCTGCACGTCAACGTGCCCTACGGCGCGAACGATCACCACATCGCCGAGGCGATCTTCAAGGGGCTGGCTCGCGCCCTTCGCGCCGCCGTCGCGCCCGACCCGCGCGCCGACGGCATCCCGAGCACGAAGGGCGTGCTGTGAGCCGGGGATTCTTCGCGGCACGCAATGACCCGACGCTCCCGCGTCGGGCTCGAACGTTGCGCATGCCACGGGCGGCCGGTGGCAGCCGGCGCGCGAAAACGCGGTGGGTCGGGAGACCCACCGCGCGAAACTCATCTCGGATCGCTCAGTCCAGGCCGCCCGTTTTCGGCAGGCCGCCCACGAGCGGCAGGCAGTAGTCGCGGAACGAGGGGCAGATGTCGTTGCCGCTCGGGCAAATGTACTTCCTGGGCACCTCGCGGTTCCGGCCGGCCACACGCTTCAGCGAAATCAGCGCCGGGTACGCCTTGTACGGTTTGCCCTTCGCCCGTTTGATGGCGACCGAGCCGCTTCGGCCCTGGCAGGCCCACTTGACGGCCGCGCGGCCGACCTCCCGGGCCTCCTTCTGGTCTACCGGGCTCGCGAATCCCGGAAACGACCGCTGGAGGTACCCGAACGTGTCGCCCCGCACGCGCGAGACGCCCAGGTCCTTCAGCCCTGCCTTGATCCGGATCGTCAGGTAATCGGCCAGTGCGCCGGTGCCGGAGAGTTGGAAGTGGCCGAAGGCGTCGCCTTTGACGTCGGCCTCCGACTCGGCGGCGATGCGTTTGGCCCAGAGTTTTCCTTTGGCGTCGCGGATGCCCTCGCTCACGCAGATGACGGCCCGCCCGTGCTGCTTGTAGACGCGGCGGACGTCGTTCAGGAACCGCTTGATCGAGAAGGGGACCTCCGGCAGGTAAACGAGGTGTGGCCCGTCGCCCGGTTTGCAGCGGGCGAGGACGCTGGCGGCGGTGAGCCAGCCGGCGTCGCGGCCCATAATGATATCGACTTTGACGCCGGGGATGCTCCGGTTGTCGAGGTCGTCGCCGCGCACCGCGTTGGCCACGAACCGTGCGGCGCTGCCGAACCCCGGCGTGTGGTCGCTTCCCACCAGGTTGTTGTCGATCGTCTTGGGGATGTGCACGAGGCGCATCCGGTACCTGGCCGCGCGGGCCATACCGGCGATGATGTGCGTGGACTTGGCCGAATCGTCGCCGCCGATGTAGAAGTAGTAGCGGACGTCGCGGGCCCGGAGGACGTCGAGGATCTTGGCGCAATCGTCTTCATCGGGTTTGTGGCGGCAGGACCCGAGGGCCGCCCCGGGCGTCTCGGCAATTCGTTCGAGCCGCGTCGCGCCGACCTTCGAGAGATTCACAAAGTCCGCGGCCATCATGCCCAGCGTGCCGTGCCGCGCGCCAAGGAGTCTGGTGATCTGGCAATGCTTCCCGGCCTCCTCGATAGCGCCGACGAGGCTCTGGTTGATGACGGCGCTCGGGCCGCCCGATTGTCCGACGAGCGCGTTTCCGACGAGTTTCCCGGCCACGACTGCCTCCTTTGCGTTCGTACGGTTCGGTCCCTGGGGGGCGACGTATCCTTCCGAAGAGCGGTGCCGTTGTCAAGGCCTTTTGCGTGGCGGCCGCAGTGCCTCAGCCGGAAGCGGGCGCCGCCTTGCCGGGTGGCACGGCAGCCCGACGGGCGGCCGTGTGCTGAACGCCGGACGTACACGGCCACGCTTCGCGTTGCCGTGCCACCCCCTTGTACGTGAGGCGTTCGCGGCGGCGCGGTCGGGGTCCGCATAGCCGCCCGCACGCTTGCAGGTTCCCGCGTGAATCAGTAGCATGGGACGCAGCACGCGGGGGCGCGGTGAGCGCGGCGGGCCCGTCACACGCAAGAGAGCACGAGGACACGACCATGACCGAGAGGAGGGCCGCCGCTTCACGACCACTCCCCGATGCCGCGCCGACGGCGCGCCCCGTCGGGTTCGACAACACCAAGTACCTGCGCGACCAGACCGAGGCCATCCTTGAGCGTGTGGCGACGTTCGAGAACAAACTGTACCTGGAATTCGGCGGCAAACTCCTCTTCGATTACCACGCCTCGCGCGTCCTGCCCGGGTTCGACCCGAACGTCAAGATGCGGCTGCTCCAGAAACTGAAGGGTGAGGCGGACATCATCCTGTGCATCTGGGCCGGCGACATCGAACGCAAGAAACTGCGGGCCGACTTCGGCATCACCTACGACGTCGATGCCATGAAACTCATCGACGACCTCAGGGACTGGGACCTCGAGGTCTGCGCGGTCGTCATCACACGCTTCGACGACCAGCCGACCGCCGTCACCTTCAAGAGCACGCTCGAGCGGTTCGGCATACGCGTCTACACCCATCGCGCGACCCCCGGATACCCGACCGACGTGGACAAGATCGTCAGCGACGCCGGCTACGGCGCCAACCCCGCCATCGAGACCCACAAACCCCTGGTCGTCGTCACGGGGCCCGGGCCGGGCAGCGGCAAACTGGCCACGTGCCTCTCGCAACTGTATCACGACCACGAGCGCGGCGTGCGGTCGGGGTACGCCAAGTTCGAGACGTTCCCCATCTGGAACCTGCCGCTGAAGCACCCCGTCAACGTGGCGTACGAGGCGGCCACGGCCGACCTGGGCGACTTCAACCTCATCGACCCCTTCCACCTGGAGACCTACGGCCAGGCGGCCATCAACTACAACCGCGACGTCGAGACCTTCCCGGTCCTGAAGCGCATCCTCCTGCGCATCATGGGCGACGGCGGCGTGTACCAGTCGCCCACCGACATGGGCGTCAACCGGGCCGGGTTCGCGATCACCGACGACGGGGTCTGTCGCGAAGCCGCCAAGCAGGAGATCATCCGCCGCTACTTCCGCGCGGCCTGCGAAGAGGTCATGGGCTACGCCGGTGCCGACACCGTCGAGCGGTGCCAACTGCTGATGGAGGAGATGGGCCTCGACCCCGTCGGCCGCCGCGTCGTGCCGCCGGCGCGCCAGGCCGCCGAGGACGCCCGCCGCCTGGGCAAGGGCAACAAGGGCATGTTCTGCGGCGCCGCCATCGAACTGGCCGACGCCCGCGTCGTCACGGGCACCAACTCGCCGCTCATGCACGCCGCCTCCAGCCTCATCCTGAACGCCATCAAGACGCTCGCGGGGATTCCCGACAAGATTCACCTGCTGGCCCCCAACATCCTGGAGTCGATCGCGCGGATGAAAGACGACGTGCTGGCGTCGAAGGCGCTCAGTCTGGACCTCGAGGAAACGCTCATCGCATTGAGCATCAGCGCCGCCACCAACCCGACGGCCCAGTTGGCGATGGATCGCCTGAAAGCGCTGCGAGGCTGCGACGTGCACCTGACGCACATCCCCAGGCCGGGCGACGAAACGGGTCTGAGGCGGCTGGGCGTCAACCTGACGTGCGACCCGAGTTTCTTCATGCGCGACCTGTGCCAGGCGTAACCGCCCGTTAGCACGACTACGCTACGTTCCGCGCGGCGGCCTTCCCAGGCCGCCGCGAACGCAGTTTATGCCTGTTCCTGGTGGCCTGGGAAGGCCACCAGGCGGACAAGAAGGCGAAGTAGCGTTGTAGGATTAGCCGCAGGCTCGGCCTGCGGGGACTCTCCAGGCGCGAAGCCATGCCCGATACGCTCGTCGCCGTCGCCGAATTCTTTGAAGCCGGCATGCTCATCTGTTTCGGGTTCGCCTGGCCGGTGGACGTCATCCGTACGCTGCGC
>DATKXP010000375.1:0-3045 GCA_035529015.1 Phycisphaerae bacterium
TGCCACTTCCCTTCGGGCGGCGCTTTGGCGTGGGCGGTTACGAAGAGTTGACCGCCTGAGACGATGATCTCTTCGGTGTGTTCGGTGCCCGCGAAGGTTCTGAGCGTCTCGCCGGTGGCCGCGTCGAGCATGGTGACCGGAGCGTGGAGGCTGAGCGTTGCGAAAACCTTGTCGCCGATCGCCACCAGTCTCCGGGGCAACTGTGCGGGTCCCGCCTTGGCCGGCCAGATGTCCGTGTGCCACTCGTCAATGGAACGCTTCCACAGCAGTTTCCCGTTGAAGGCATCCCGCGCCACCAGCCGCCATTCGGGCGGATACTGGATCGACGCCTTGGGGCCTTCGTCGAGAATGGAGAATATCCTGCCATGGGCGGTTACCACGGCACTGACGCTGCTCATGTGATCGTGATGTCGCGACCAGCGCGGCCCGCTGACCCACTGCATGCTCGTTGGCGTGCTGACCTTCTTGTCAGGCGATACGGCGTTGTTTTTCGAGTCGTAGAGATAGTGCGACCATTCGGCGATGTCGGCGGGGACGGGCTTAACGGTTTTCTTTTCGCCGATAATCGACACGCCGCGCGGCGCGAGAACTCGCGTGACCTCCTCGGCGGGGACCTGGCTCCCGCCGCCCGGGTCGATCAACAGGTTGACGAGATTGTCGGCATACGGAAGCGTCTTGCCGCCGAACACCGCGACGCTGACGCGTCCGTAGCTGTCGAGCTTTGCAAGCGTCCCGCGCAGTTTCTCGACTTTCGCCGGGTCCGTATCGAGCGCCTGGACGAGGAACTTGTCGCTTCGAGCGAGTTGGCCGATCAACTTCGCGTCGTCGCAGCCGACCACAACGATCAGCCCGCCCTTGACGCCGGCGGCGTCGAGGATCCGGTTGGCCTCCTCGGCCGGGCCGGCTTGCGCGGCGGCGGGGGACGACAGCAACGCCACCGAAACCCAGAACGCTGCGGCGAGACAGGCGGGGCGGATTCCCTCGCGGATCATCTGCTCTCTCCTTCCGTGGGCCTGACACACTCGCGCGGCGGACCGTCTTGGCCGCCGCGTTAACGCAGCAGCATTATGCGCTGCCGGCCCCCGGTTGGCAACGGCCAACGGCCGACGGCTGCCCCGGACCGGTTGGGCGCGAGCCACGGGATTCCGGGAACCTTCAGGCTCTTGCGGCGGCTCGCGGGTTAGACTATGCAGGCGGCCTGACGGACGCGGTCACCTCGAACAGGAAAGGCGATGCCATGAAACCCTTGCGAGAGCCGTTGCGTGCGAAGACCTCTGTGGCGGGGACGGCGGCCGTCGGCGCGGCGGCCGCGGCGGCGCTGGCGGCGGCGCGGTCGTCTGCGGCCGAACCGTCGAAGCCGGTGGCCGACGTCCTCGACCAACTCCCCGCCGACGATTACGAGACCGCCGGCAAACTCTGCACGGCGCTGCTCGACGGCGGCCCGGTCGTGGTCACCGAACTGGTCAACCTTGTGGGCGACGAATTCGGCGACCCCGGCGGCGTGAAGCCGAAGTACGCGCTCCACGGTCTGGTCCATTACGCCTCGCGCCCCGGCGTCGAGAAGGCGCGCGCCATGCTGGCCGAAACGCTGGCGGCGGAACTGGCGGCCGAGCACTCCGACGAACTCAAGGCGTTCATCGTGCGGCAACTCCAACTGTGCGGCCGGACGCAGGAAATCGCGGCGCTGGCGAAACTCCTGGCGAGCGACCGTCTCTGCAACCCGGCCACCCAGGCGCTGGTGGCGATCGGCGGCCCGTCGGCCCTGAAGGCCCTGCGCGACGCCCTGCCCACGGCCGAAGGGCCGCGGCAGGTTGCCATCAGCCAGGCCGTCGAACTCCTGTCACGCAAGTAACCTCGGTGCTTCACGAGGCGAGGAGGACCCATCATGAGCAGGTCGAAAACGATTACCCGCCGCCGCTTCCTGGGCACGGCCGCCACGGCCGCTGCCGTCGCCGTCGTCCCCCGGCACGTGCTCGGCGGAGAGGGCCGGCAGCCGCCCAGCGAGACCGTGACGGGGGCCCTTATCGGCAACGGCGGTCGCGGCAAGGGGTCCTGGAAGGCGATGGGGCTGAAGGAGCCGCGGCAACTGGCCGTCTGCGACGTGGACAGGAAACGCATCGGCGGCGAGCCCGACTACAAGACGCGGTTTCTGGATTTCCGCCGCGTCATGGAACGCAAAGACATCGACATGGTCTGCATCGCCACGCCGCCGCACTGGCACGCCCTCATCTGCATCGCCGCCGCCCAGGCCGGCAAGGATATCTTCTGCGAGAAGCCGATGACCAGGTTCATCGCCGAAGGCCGCGCCGTGGCCGACGCCGTCAAGAAATACAACGTGGTCTTCCAGATCGGCACGTTCAAGCGGTTCTCGAACGCCAAGAACAAGGACCACGTCGAGAACCACCAGATCTTCAAGCACGGCCTGATGAAGGACCTCAGCGGCACGGTGGTCAATGCCGGAGCGCAGAACCGCTTCGGGCGGCCCGACCTCAAGGCCCGGCCCGTCCCGCCGGAACTCGATTACGACATGTGGCTGGGCCCCGCGCCGTACAAGCCGTATCACACCGACCGCGTCCACTACAAGAACCGCTTCTACTGGGACTACGAGGGGGGCGACCTCACGAACTTCGGCGCCCACAGCACGGACCCCGTCTTCTGGACGTACGCCAAGGACGATACCGGCCCCGTCGAGATCGAGCCGCACGCCCCCTGGCCGCAGCATCCCGACGCCGTCGGCCCGTACGGGTGGGTGGAACTCAAGTTCGCCGACGGCCTGAGGATCATCGTGACGGGCGGCAAGTGGGACAAGGCCAGGAAATACGACCGCCCGAAGAAGCGGAGCATGGTCGGTGCCAAGGACCTCGACGAGGAAGGCCGGAAGAAACTGGCCGCCCTGCCCCCGCCCGAACCGCTCATCCCCTTCGCCGAGGCCATCCGCACGCGACAGCAGGCGGGCGGAAACGCCGAGTCCTCGCACCGCGTCACGACGGCCCTGCACCTGGCGAACATCGCCATCCGCGTGGGCCGCAAGATCCGGTGGGATCC
>DATKXP010000376.1:0-5240 GCA_035529015.1 Phycisphaerae bacterium
GCGCGACGCCGACGACCTGCGGGTCATCGCCGAGGTCCGGGGCCGCACGGGACGGGTCGGCCGCGGCCCGCCGTGACGCCTCCAGAACCAACACTCTTGGTGCGTGCAGAGCACGCACCCTACCGCTGCGTGTTTGCCGTGTGCCACGGCCGGTCTTGCCCGGCCGTGCAAATGCAGGGTGGGTGCTCCGCACCCACCGTGCGCATTCCCCGACAACCGTCACGCGCTGAGGACGACCTCCAGCGCCGGACCCGCCAACAGGTCCACCGCCTCGCCGGCCGTCGACGGCTCCGATGACGCGGGAGACCACACTGCCGGTGCCGGTTCCAGCGCCTCGTCCGAGGCGACCGTCAGGACGCCCGCGTAGCCGTCGGCTGCGTCGCTGGCCACGTCCGCGGCGGGGGTTTGTGAACCTGCCGAGACAAGCACCGGCGCCAACTCAAGCGGCACCGCGGCATCGGCGGCCAGGAGACTCGTCTCCGGGGCGAACACCGCCACCGGATCGCCCACGGCCAGCGGCGCCGAGAGCGCTTCGCCCGGCGCCATCTCTTCCGGCGCCGTCGGCAGCGCCCACAGACGCTTGCCCAGTGTCAGCGCCGACGTGTACGCCGACGTGAAGCCGTTCAGGTCCCACTGGTCCACAATCCCGTTCGGCGCCGGCTGGAAGGGGCCGAAGCCGCGGAAGTCGGCATCCAGGTCCCCCTGCGTGTACTTCGACGTGAAGCCGTTCAGGTCCCACTGGTCGACGATGCCGTTCGGATTCGGCTGGAACGGGCCGAAGCCACGCATGTCGGCCCGGAGGCTCCCGACGTAGAACACGGCGTCGCCGCCCGCCGTGCCGTCGCCCGTCGGCAGGTCGTCCGTCGCCTTATAGATGTATCCCAGGTTCGACGAGTCCAGGCGCGGCTCGCCGTCCAGGGCATGACCGTCGCCGTCCACCACGCCGCCCGTCAGACGGATCCGCACCCACGTGTCGATGACGTCCTGCCAGGCATTGGCAAACTGGATCGTCATCTCGGTCGTGCCGCTGCCGCTGACCACCGGCGAGAGCGTCTCGGTGACCGACACGTCGCCGGACTCGTCCACAAAGACCTTCTCGGCCACGACATTGGCCGAGGTGAACGTGACGGCCTCGTTGAACGTCACCCGGACCGTGTCGACGCCGATGCCGCTCGGCTCGATGTCGCTGACCGTCCGGACGGTCCGCAACGGGTCGGGGTTGAGGACCACGCCCGTCACCACCGGCAACTCGTTGTCGAGAATCGTAACTGTGGCCTCGGTGGTCGCGCCGAGCGTGTACGAGGCGTCGGCCGAGAGCGTCAGGACGAGCGTCTCGTCGGGTTCCTGCTCACCGTCGTTGACGGGCGTGATGGTGATGACGGCCGAGGCCGAGGCGTCGGGAATCACGACCTGGCCCGTCAGCGTCGGCGTGTAGTCGCCCGCGCCAGCGGTGCCGCCCAGCGTGTAGTACACCGTCAGGGCGCCCACGAGGTCGCCCGTCCGGGTGACGGTGAACTGGCCGGGGTCCGTGCCCGATTCGGCCGCGCTCGGGTCGGTGGCAGCAATCTCGACCGTCGGCAGCACCAGATCGTTGTCGGCAATGGTAACGACGGCCGCGGCCATGACGATGGCGTAGGCGCTGTCGGGGACCAACATCAGGACAACGGTCTCGGGGCCTTCGATGTCGGCGTCGTCGAGCGGCAGCACGTCGATCGTGGCGGACATCTGGCCGGAAGCCAGGTGCAGCGTGCCGCTGAGGTACTGCTGCATGTCGCCCGTCCGGGCCGTGCCGGTGACGGTGTAGTACACGTCCACGGCGGCGGTGCCGCCGGAGCGGGTGACGGTGAACTGCCCCGAGTCGGGGCCGGTCTCGGAGGCGTCGGGGTCGGTGGCGGCGATGCTGACGGTCTTGTCGGGGACCAGGATGTAGGGCGACAGGTGCTCGCCGGGGATGGGCCCCTGGAAAGTGTCGTCGGGCAACTGCCAGGCGACGGCCAGGTTGTCGTCGCCACCGCCTTCCTTCTGGAGGGCCTCGACGTAGTACCGGTGGCCGGCCTCGAGGTGGATGGGGGCCGACTGCTGCTGGGCAATCTGATACCACTGGCGCGAGCCGACCCGTCTGGGCACGTAGGCGATGCGGACGGCGCCGGCGGGGTCCTCGCTGTCGCTGAGCCAGAGTTCGCCGTTGTCGTCAGTGGCGATCCAGAACGTGTAGTCGCCGGTGGCCGGCGGGTGGAGATAGCCCCGCATCCGCGTGCCGTAGGCGTCGCCAAACCCCGGCGGGGCCTCGAACAGCGGCTCGTACGTCCTCCCGGTGGGGTTGTTGGGATACCGCACGTCGGCCTTCAGGAGCGAAATCTCATTGCCGGAGATGCCGGTCCA
Organism: Phycisphaerae bacterium; assembly: GCA_035529015.1. Lineage (GTDB taxonomy): Bacteria > Planctomycetota > Phycisphaerae > FEN-1346 > FEN-1346 > JAUVZF01. The sequence goes on from DATKXP010000376.1 coordinate 2,383, forward strand.
GTACTCGCGCAGGACGTTGCCGGTGCCCGCGGCCGTGTAGATCAGCATGCTCTCGGTGCCGTCGCGGACGCTCGTGCCGGACTGGGATATGACGTTCGAGACGATGGCCGTGTAGGTAACGCCCGGTGTCATGGGCGTGGCCGCAGCGAGCCACAGGGTACGGTGGTCGGGTAGAAGGGCCGCCCCGGTCAGGGTCAACTCGCCGCCGGCATGGGTGACCGTGTAGTTGGCCAGGTCCTGGGCGGAGTCGCGGTCCATTGGCTCGGTGAAGACCAGGGCGACCGTGCTCGCGCCCTCGGCCTTGGCCGATCCGACGCCGGGCCAGGTGGTGTCGTACAGCCGCTCGGCCGAGATGACCTGCTGGGCCTGGTGCGGGCTGGACCAGAGGAGCCTGGCCGTGGCCCCACCGCCGTCCTCGAACATCTCCATCCGGATGTCGTAGAACTCGCCGGCCACCAGGCTGACGGTCCCGGAGTTCCACGTGTCGCCGTGCCAGTTCCAGTCCTCGACGAGTTGCTGGCCGTTCACCCACAGCCGCGCACCTTCGTCGGTCACCGTGTAGAACGTGTAGGTCTCGGTGTAGAGGGCCTTGACGCTTCCGGTCCAGCGGACGGCGAATTTGTCGGCCCCGACGACCGGGTCGGGCGCGCCGTCGCCCCAGCCGAAGTCGACGCCGGGGTCGGTCCGGGTCAGGGCGAGGTTCGATTCCAGGAACATGTTGTTGACATCGGACCAGTGGAAGTACTCGCCCTTCAGGCCGCTGCCGGCGTCGATGTACGAGAACGTGACCTCGGTGCCGGGCAGGATCTCGATCAACGCCAGGTTCCGGACGCCGCCGACGGTCAGGTGGTAGACGGGCCCTTCGCTCATCGTCGTCGTGGTGAGGACGACCGTGCGGTCGTTGGCCCCGGCGGCGGCGCCCGTGACCGTGACGTCGTTGTCGAGCGCGTAGCGGCCGGCGTCGAGGGCCGTGGCCGGGTCGACCGGCTCGCTGAAGACCACGGTAACCTTGTTGGGGACGCCGTCCTCGGTCGTCACGGCAAGGATGCGCGGCGGCGTAACGTCGGTGGCGCCGTTCAGGCGGCCGGGGGTCCCCTCGTCGGGCCCGGCGGACCAGTTCACCGGATCGTTGCCGTAGGCCGTGGCCACAAGGCGCTGGAGCGACGGGCCCTGGCCGTCGGGGGCCAGCGGCCACGGCAGGGCGTCGTCATACTGAACGCGGTCGACGCGGACGTACGGCACCTCCATGCCGGGGTCGGGTTCGGCGGGCTTGTATAACTTGATGCTCTCGCCGGCGTTGTTGAGCAGGCCCGTGTAGGGGCCGAAGACCTGGACCTCGGCCGGCACGCCGTATTTGGCGCGGAACTCGGCGGGGTCGATGCCCACGAGCAGCAGGTACCCGCCGGCGGGAAGGGTCACGCCCTCCGGGAACGTGTACTCGACGGCGCCATCGACCCGCCAGGTGCTGACCGAGAGGTCGGCGTGCTCGAGCCACAGGGGCACGTCGTCGCCCGAGACGTTGACCAACTCGAAGAACTCGTCGCCCTCGTCGACCGGGTGATACATGATCTCGTTGATGACGATGGGGCCGACCAGCGGCAGGCTGTTGGGCCCGTCCTTGGTGGGGCCGGCCATGGCGACAAAGTCCACCCGGCCGGTGCTGCTCGTGTACCGGCCGATGGTGACGCCGCGGTCGGACGCGCCGAAGTCCTGGACCTCGCGGTAGCCGATGAGTTCGCCGGTCAGGTCGTCGACGGCGGTCAGGTACACCGCCTCGCCGAATTCGCTCAGGGCAAAGCCGTTGGGAATGACGCCGACGCCGAAGTGCTGGGTCTCGTTGAACGAAATGTAATGGCCGGCCTGGAGGACGGTGCCGGCGGGGACCTGGAACTTCTGGAGGTCGGCCCCCTCGTCGCTCAGCCACCAGCCGCCGATGGCGATGTCCGCCCCAGTCGCGTTATAGAGTTCAATCCAGTCCTCCAGCGCGGCGTCCTGATGGGCGAGGACCTCGTTGATGACCACCGAGCCCAGCGGCAGGCCGGGGTCGGACCCGCCCGGCGACCCGCCCTTGTACGTGCTGAGGCGCCAACTGCCGGCGTTCTCCCACGCGTCGAGGTCGGCTTCGAGCGGGTCGACAAGGGTAAGCGAGAACCCCTCGCCGTTGGCGGCGGCGAGCCAGTCGGTCTCGTACTCGAAGGAGAGGATCTTTTCGCCGAAACGGCCTTCCAGGCGGACGCGTTCGCCCGTGTTGCTGAGCGACCCGGTGTACGGCCCCAGGACCGTCATGCCCGTGGTGTCGTACCGCTCCTGGAAGGCGTCCAGGTTCTTGACGACCACGACGTACGCGCCCGAGGGAAGCGTCAGATCGGGGAAGGTATATCCCACGCCGGAGGCCAACCGCATGCCGCCGATGTTCAGCGGGTCGGGCCCGACGTTCTGCAACTCAACGAACTCGTACTCCTCCTGCGGGTAACTGCTGCCGGCGGGGGCCGGGTCCTGGGGATGATACATGATCTCGGTAATACGCAGGGTGGGCGGCTGGGCCATGAGGAACGTGGCCTCGTGCATGGGGCTCCAGAGGCCGGCGTTCAGGACGCGGGCGCGGACGAGGCGGCTCTCATCGATGACCACGGGGGCGCTGTAGATCTGGGCGTTGCCCGCAATGCCGCCGCCCGAGGCCCGCGGGTCGCTGCCGTCGATCGTGTAATAGATCGTGCCACCGGTGTTCGGGTTCGACATGACAACCTCGAACCCCGGCTCGACGATGCCGCCGTGCTGGTTGAAGTTGGGTGCCTCGCAGACGGCCTCGCCGCCGGCCCCCAGGGCCACGTAGAACCCTGCGTCGCGCAACTGCTGAA
>DATKXP010000377.1:0-2702 GCA_035529015.1 Phycisphaerae bacterium
ACGCATGACGTGACCGGCGCGCTGGCCGTCGGCGAGAACGTGCTCGGCGTGATGCTCGGCAACGGGTGGTACAACTGCCAGACGGCCGAGGTCTGGGACTTCCTCCATGCCCCTTGGCGAGACCGGCCCAAGTTGCTGCTCCAGTTGCACGTGACGAGCGACGACGGGACGGAGACGGTCGTGTGCAGCGACGGGACGTGGCGGGCCTCGACCGGGCCGGTGATCTTCGACGCGCTGCGGAACGGCGAGACGTGCGATGCGCGGCAGGAGAAGGCCGGGTGGGACACGGCGGCCTATGACGACCGCGGGGCGGACTGGCACGACGCCCAGATCCTCCCCGGGCCGGGCGGGACGATGCACGCCCAGCAGCACACGCCCATCCGCGTCACCGGCACGGTGGATCCGGTGGCCTTGCGCGAGGTTCGCCCCGGCGTCTTCGTCTGTGACATGGGCCGGACGTTCTCCGGCTGGGCGCGGGTCGGCGTCTCGGGTCCGGCCGGCACGCAGGTGACGCTCCGCTACGCGGAGAAACTGCTGGAGGACGGCGACATCGACCAAAGCAACATCGCGGGGGGCCTCAAGAGCGGCGACTGCCAGACCGACCGCTACACCCTCAAGGGAAAAGGACTCGAAACCTGGGAACCGCGGTTCACGTATCACGGGTTTCGATACATCCAGGTGACGGGTTGGCCGGGGAAGCCGGCGGCGGGGGACGTGCGCAGCCGGGTGGTCCACACCGACTTCGAGCGTCGCGGCGAGTTCGCCTGCTCCAACGAGTTGCTCAACCGCATCCACGTATGCGTCCTCGGGTCCACCCTGAGCAACTACCACGGCCTGCCGACCGACTGCCCGCACCGCGAGAAGAACGGCTGGACGGGCGACGCCCATCTCTCGGCAGAGCAGGTCCTCTACAATTTCAACGCCGAGTCCGCCTACACCAAGTGGATAGACGACTTCGCCGACGTCCAGCGCCCCAGCGGGCAACTGCCCGGCATCGTGCCGACCGGAGGCTGGGGATATAACTGGGGCAGCGGGCCGGCCTGGGACTCGGCCTACCTGCTCATCCCGTGGTACCTGTACCGGTATCGGGGCGACGCGCGGCTTCTGGAGCGTCACTACGAGGGCATGAGACGGTACGTGGACTTTCTGGGGACGATTGCGGACGGTCACATCGTGCGTTTCGGCCTGGGCGATTGGTGCCCACCCACCGGCGGCGCCGACAGTCACGTGTGCCCCGCGGAATTGACCAGCACGGCTTACTACTGCTCGGACGCGCGGATCGTGTCGCAGGCGGCGGCGCTCGCGGGCAAGGCCGCTGATGCCCGCAAGTACTCCCGCCTCGCCGAGGCGATCCGTCAAGCGTTCCTACGGCGCTACTACGACCCGGCCAGCGGGCAACTGACGGGCCGCTGCCAGACCTCCTTGGCCACCGCGTTGTATCACGACCTCCTGCCGACCGCCGAACGGCCCAAGGTGCTCCGGGCCCTGCTCGAGGAGATTGATCGCCGGGACGGCCACATTGATTGCGGCATCCTCGGCACGAAATACGTGATGCACTGCCTGACGGACGCAGGGCGGGCCGACGTCGCCTACCGCATCGCCACCCAGGAGGATTTCCCCAGTTGGGGACACTGGATCCGCCAAGGCGCGACTACCCTCTGGGAACGGTGGGATGGCGAGGCCTCGCGATGCCATCATATGTTCAGCGACATCGGCGCCTGGTTCTACAAGGCCCTGGGCGGAATCGTCCCCGAAACGCCGGGCTTCCGGCGCGTGACCATCCGCCCGAACGTGGTCGGCGACCTCGAGTGGGTCCGGGCCGATCACAAAAGCCCGTTCGGAACCATCCGAAGCCATTGGCGGCGGGAAGGGAACCGGCTTGTGATGGAGGTGGCCGTGCCCCCGAACTCCGACGCCACCGTTTACGTGCCAGCGGCGGAAGATTCGGCCGTCAGCGAGGGCGGCCGACCCGTCCGCCGCGCCCCAGGCGTCGCCCTGCTCCGAACAGAACCCGGCCGGGCCGTCTTCAACGTATGCAGCGGCACATATGTGTTCGCATCGGAACTGCCGGGCTGAGGGGGGCGCAGCAGGGGCCCGGGGTCCAGCCCGCGCGCCCGCCGCGGCCGCGGCGGAAAATGACCCCAGGGGTCATTTTTTCTCCGCGGTCATTCCGGCAAGTTGGGGCTTGCATTGGCGGGGCGGTTTGTGTAAAGTCGGGACAGTAAGCGACCGTTAGAGAGGGAAAGGAACCTCCACGGGACAACGGAAAGCAGGCGCGGGAGCGGTCGCATCCCGCCGCCCATGTGTCGGAAGGAGAAGGGCTTATGGCGACGCAGCCGAAAGCGGAACTCATTCAGGCCTACCAGACGCACGACGGCGATACGGGGTCGCCGGAAGTCCAGATCGCCCTCTTGACCAAGCGCATCGAGCACCTGACCGAGCACCTCAAGGGCCACCGCAAGGACCACTCGTCGCGGCGGGGCCTCCTGAAGATGGTGGGTCGGCGCGCCAGTCTCCTGAAGTATCTCCAGCAGCAGGATCGGAAGCGGTACCAGGCGATGATCGAGCGTCTCGGCATCCGCCGATAAGCCGGGAGGCGCGGCCGCACGACCGCGCGCCAGTCCGGTGTCTTCATACTACAGGGACGTCGGTTGCAGCAGTCGGGAAAGGATCCCCCTGGAGCCACACCCCGGAAGAGGCGG
>DATKXP010000378.1:0-2127 GCA_035529015.1 Phycisphaerae bacterium
CCTATCTCGTGGGCCGCTTCAGGGGGCAGTTTCATAACCGAACCTTTCAAAGTCCTCGCCCGCCCACGCGAGCACCAGGTCGCGGGCCTTTTCGGTGATAAACGTCCTCCACGGAGGCCGGCCGTCGCTGCGGTTCAGGTGCGGCAGGGGCACGGGTTTCCAGAACGGCAGTTCCAGCACCTCCTGTTCGAGGCGCTCCAGGTGCAGCACGGCCTGAAACGGTTCGGCCGGCCGCAGCCAGTCCGTCATGTTCTGCCGCAGGCACCGCCGCGCGAGGCTCTCGGCCGGCCCCTCGAGGATCCACTCCATGAACGCCTCGAGGTCGTCCCGTCCCTTGGCCTTCAGGAGTTCGGCCCGCGCGACGCGGCGATTCTTCGGGTTCTTCACCGTTGACCACCAGATCGAAACGGCCCGGGCGAACGGGTTGCGGACGACCGTCCAGCGAAAAAGCCCTCTCGCTCCGGCCGGGATGGTGTTGCGATGGAACCCCGGGGGCTGCCGCACGCCGACGAACGCCGCCTGGAGCACCGCATAGAGCGAGTTTGTCCCGCACTTGGGCGTCGAGACGAAGCAAAACTTGCGGGCCTTCGAGACGATCATGCCGCCCACCTTTCGAACGCCTGCATCACCTGCACGACGCCCCACGCGCTCACGTGCCGGCCGTCCGGCCGCCAGGCCTTCCGCCCGAGCGAGCGCACCAGTTCGAACGAGGGGAAGTAGTCCGCCCGGCCCGGCCGTTCCCGAATCGCCCGGCGGATGGCCCGCCGCAGGAGCCGTTTGTTTGCCATGTCTGCCGCCACAGCCTCCTTCGCCTGGAACGTCGCCAGGAGCGGCACGGGCGAGAGCGTCAGGACCGTCCGCGCCCCGGGGGCCTCGATCGCCAGGAGATCCAGGCATCGGGTCAGGGCCTCGGCGTTCTCCTTCTCGGTCGTCCGCCGCCAGGCATCGCTCGTCGCGTCGCAGACATCCGCCGGCGGGATCGCCGAGTAGACCGCCCCATCCCTGCGCGAGTACCAGACCTCCGCCTGTCCGATCGTCAGGATCACCAGATCCGCCTGCCGCAGCATCCGGGCCAGTTCCTCGCGGTACTCCCTCAGTTCCGCCTCAGCCGTCGCCTCCGAACCGAATGCCGCATTGTGCCGATACGGGTCCAGGAGGATCACCTCGCCGTCGATCCGCGTCCTCCAGAGGGGTTCGGAAGGCTCGAACCGCCCGAATGCCCGCTCAAACTCCTGGCGGATGGAGAGGGCGTTATAAAGGGGCCGGGGCGGTTCCTGTCCGCCCTCGCCGACGCCGAAAACGCAATAGCCCTGCTCCTCCAGCCACAGCCGCACCTCCGAGGCGAAACAGGACCCAAGAGCCGTCGTGATCATCGTGCGCACCAATCCGATCCCCGCCGGGCGCAGACGCGGGCGCGGCTCACGCGGCGGAATCCGGCCGCGCGGCCACCACTGGCGCTTCGCATCGACCACGCGCCGGACCGCTCCGACCCTATCAGGCCGACAGACACGCACGCTCGACCTCCCGATGGCTGGACCCCGCGACGCCCCACTCGTGGACGGTGTAAGGCCACTCGCCGCCCGCAAAACGATCCTGAATCTTTGCGAGCATCTGCCGTCGCCCTGCCTCGTCCATCCTCCGCAACCGCCGGGCCTGCGGCGCCTCGCGGCAATAGAACGGGTAGAAGTAGTGCCAGGGCACCAGGCTCATCTCCCGGCTTCCGTGCTTCGTAAACAGCCGCGTCATCATGTCGGGCCCGTAGGCGCAGCGAGGAGTCCGTCCGCCCCGTCCGCCACGGCGGTGCGTCCTGGGAATCTCGGCCAGGGCCCTCCGGAAGGCACGGCTGCCGGCCACGGCGCCCATCGAGCCATTCGTCAGCCGGCGGTGGTGGTCGTTGTGGCCGGTGGTCCACGCCTCGCGTCCCCGCCGGAGCGGTTCCAGGGACCGCAAGGGCACGTGGTCGCAGTCGAACACCATCCCACCGAAACGGTCCAGGACGAGGCAGTAGAGGATGTCGGCCTGTTGGCAGACCTGGTAACAACCCGCCAGGGCCGTCGAAATGCCCGGCGGCAAGTCCGGCGGCATCTGGGTCCAGAGCCGCACGTCCCACTTCTCGCCGTTGACGGC
>DATKXP010000379.1:0-4661 GCA_035529015.1 Phycisphaerae bacterium
TCTACACCGACGACCACGGCAAGACGTTCCAACTCGGCAAGCCCACCGATTGGGGCATGAACGAGTGCGAGGCCGTGGAACTGGCGGACGGGCGGTTGTTGCTGAGCATGCGAAACTACCACGGCAAGAACCAGCGGGCCTTCGCGACCAGCCAGGACGGTGGCCGGACCTGGTCTGAGCCGAAGCATCACGATCAGGTCTATTGCCCGACCTGCCAGTCGTCGATCCACCGCTACGCGTGGGAACCCAATATCGTCCTGTACTCCGGCCCCGGCGGCGGCGGGAGGAACGACCTGACCCTCCGCGCCAGTCACGACGAAGGCAAGACCTGGCCGGTGGCCAAGGTGCTCCACAAGGGCGGCAGCGCCTACAGCGACCTGGCCGTGCTGCCGGACGGGTCCGTCTGCTGCCTGTACGAGGCGGACGGCTACAAGACCATCACCTTCGCCAAGTTTCCGCTGACGTGGATCACAGGCGCAGCGAAGGAATGAGGCCGCATCGCACCGACATGCTGTACCCGCCGAGGCCGCGTCAGGCGGATACGACCGGCCGACAAAAGATTGACACCCCGGACGGTCCGGGGTAGACCTACGCTTGGGTGCTGCGCTCTTGGTGTGCCCCGCGTCACGGTTCTGCTCCGCCGCTGGCCCATGCGACTGGAGCGGTCGATCCTCGAGGTGCTCGCTTGTTTCCATGCGACGGGACCGGTCACGAACAGCATGGCGGCCGGCAAGGCATCCGAGAGGGCACGGCGATGAAGAATCGCCCCGCGGACCAACATCCCCTGCTGCAGATGAACGGGATCGACAAGTCGTTCCCGGGCGTCCACGCGCTGAAGAACGTGTCACTCGATCTCCGCGCAGGCGAGGTGTTGGCGTTGATGGGCGAGAACGGGGCGGGCAAGAGCACGCTCATCAAGATCCTGGGTGGAGCCTACCATCCGGACAGCGGCGAGATCGTGCTCGACGGCCGGCCCATGCACGTCTCGTCGCCCACCGTTGCCCAGGCGGCTGGCATCTCGATCATCTACCAGGAGTTCAATCTCATCCCGGACCTCACGGTGCGAGAAAACATCTTCCTGGGGCGGGAACGCGTGCGGCACGGGTTCATCAGGGCCGCCGAGGAACAGCGGGAAGCGCTGGGCCTGTTCGAGAAGATCGGGATGGAGATTGACCCGAACAGGCGGTGCCGAGATCTGACCGTGGCCCAGCAGCAAACGGTGGAGATCGCCAAGGCCCTGTCCGTGAATGCGCGGATCATCGTGATGGATGAACCCACGGCCGCATTGACCTCGCAGGAAGTCGCGCATCTGTTCGCCATCATCAAGGACCTTAGAGCCCAGGGCATCGGGGTCATCTACATCAGCCATCGGATCGACGAGATCTTCGACGTGGCGGACCGGGTCATGGTTCTCCGCGACGGCGCCCACGTGGGAACGCTCCCTGTCGGGAGCATCACCCGCGAGATGCTGATCGAGATGATGGTCGGCCGGTCGATCGAGGCGGAGTTTCCTGGCCGCGCGGTGCGTCTCGGCCCGGAACGCCTGCGAGTGGAGGACCTTTGCCGCGGCGATGCGGTCCGGGGCGTGAGTTTCAGCGTCCGGGCGGGGGAGATTCTCGGCTTTGCCGGACTGGTCGGGGCCGGACGCACCGAGACCATGCGAATCATCTTCGGCGCGGACGCCGCGGAGCGGGGACGTATCTTCGTTGACGGCCGGGAAGCAACGATCCGGAGCCCCCGCGATGCCATGCGGCATCGTATCTGCCTGCTCTCGGAGGACCGCAAGGGTGAGGGGCTGGTGTTGAAGCATTCGGTCCGCGAGAATTTCGGTCTGCCCAACCTGAAGCGTTTCAGCAGAGGCGTCTTCGTGGATCAGCGGACGGAGCGTTCGGCGTTCGCGGAGTATATCGATACGCTCAGAATCAAGGTGTCCGACCAGGAGCAGATAGCCGAGAACGTGTCCGGCGGGAACCAGCAGAAGGTCGTGCTGGCCAAGTGGCTGGCCCATCGCGCAGACATCATCATCATCGACGAGCCGACCCGGGGCATTGACGTGGGCGCCAAGTACGAAATCTATCAACTGATGAACCGGCTGGCGGCCGACGGGAAAGCCATCATCATGGTCAGCAGCGAACTGCCCGAAATCCTGGGCATGAGCGACCGGATCATTGTGATGCACGAGGGCCGGGTCAAGGGCGAGATCCGCGACGTCGCCGGCGCCCGGCAAGAAGACATCCTTGCCATGGCCATCGCAGAACCGGCTTCGGTGGAAGACCGTTACGGGCGTTCGGAATGACAAAACTGTTTGCTGATTACGGAATGATCCTCGTGTTGGTCGCGTTGTGCGCGCTGTTCAGTTTCCTTACCGTCAAAGAGCAGGTGCCGAGCGGGGCAAGCGCTGCGGATGTTCTTCTGCAGCAGGTTGGTGTGGACTGCGGCAAGATGGACACGATCCTGGTCGTCGGCGCCGCGAACAGGGATTCTGCCTTGCTGGCCGAGAGCCTGGACCGAAAACTGAAGGGGGCCGGCTTCTCGAACACGCGTACGGTTGTCGGGTCACCGCGTGATGCGCGTCTGGCTTTGGACGACCTTCAGGCCGAAGGCCGGAAACTGGCTGCGATCGTGACGGCGCCGGACGTGCTCAAATGGAGGGTGCTCGAGCGTATTGCGGAAACGCACCCGACCCTTGCCGGGTGCAAACTGATCGTTCCGAAGTCCTACTACTGGCCCGGCTTTCTGAAATGGCGCAACCTGCTGGCCATCGTGGACCGGATTGTGGTCATTGCCGTCATCGCGATCGGGATGACCATGGTCATCATCACCGCCGGGATCGACCTCTCCGTGGGCAGCCTTATCGCGCTGTCTGCCGTCATCGGGACGCTGGTCATGAAGCATCTTGGGGGACTGGACGCGCCCGCCTGGGTGGTTCCGGTCGGGTTCCTCGCGGGAACGTTGGCCTGCGGCGCCGTGGGTGCGTTTGGTGGCTTTGCCGTTGCCCAATTCAAGGTCCCGCCCTTCATCACAACGCTTGGGATCATGCTGATGGCTCGCGGCCTGGCCTTCCTGATCACAGGGGGCTTCTCCATCTACCAGGTCCCGGAAGCGTTGTCCTGGCTGGGACAGGGACGCTCGTTGGGCGTTCCGAACACCGTTCTGCTTCTCGTCGTGCTCTACGTGGTCGCGCATGTCTTCATGTCGCGGACGCGTTTGGGACGCTACATTTACGCCGTCGGGGGAAACGAACAGGCGGCACGCCTTTCGGGCGTCCCCGTCAAGTTCGTGATTGTCTTTGTGTACGTCATCAGTGCGTTGGCTGCCGGGCTCGGAGGGTGTATTCAGGCGTCGCAACTCAAGACCGGGACCCCCAACATGGGGGTCATGTTCGAGTTGTACGTGATTGCCGCGGTGGTGGTCGGCGGAACGAGTCTGGCGGGTGGCTCGGGGCGAATCCTGGGCACGCTCATCGGTGCATTCATCATCTCGGTCATTCAGAATGGGATGAACCTCCTGGGCATGGAGAGCTATACCCAGCAGGTTGTGCTCGGGGGCGTCATCCTCGGAGCCGTTCTCTTGGATAAGGTTCGCGGCGGCAAAGGGATTACCGCGTTTCTTCCATTCAGAACCGGGAGCAGCAAAGAAAGGAAAAGGGCATGATCAAGAAGAAGACAGTCCTGGTGGCAGAAGCGTGTGCGGTCGTCTTCTGCCTGCTGGCGGTATCCTGTTCGGAGCAGCCGTCCGGGAGCGGGAGCGCCGAGGCCGAAAAGCCACAGGTCAAGGGCAAGATCGGCGTCACGTGCATGGACTTGACCAATCCGTTTTTCAAACTCATCTCCAACGTCATGGCCGAAGAGGCGGCCAAGGTCGGGTACAAGATCATCAGCCTCGACGGAAACAACGACCCGGCGAAGCAGAACAGCCAACTTTCCGATTTCGTCGCGCAGGAGGTGGACGCCGTCTTTCTGAACCCGGTCGACTCCAAGTCTGCCGGCGAGGGTGTCAAGAAGGCGCATGCGGCGGGCATCCCGGTATTTACGTACGATGTGCAGGTGACCGACCCGGACGCCAGGGACCTGGTTATCTCGCACATCGGCAGCGACAACTTCCAGGGCGGACTGCTTGCCGGCGAGAGCATGATGAAGGCCACCGGTGACAACGGGAAGATCGCGATCATCTCCTATCCCGAGGTCACCTCCTGCATCCTGCGCGTCGATGGGTTCAAAGAACACCTGAAGAAGCATGGCAGCAAGCTCGAAATCGTCACGGAACTGTCCGGCAGAGGCAACCGCAACGACGGGTACACCGTGGCGACCGACATCCTTCAGGCGCACCCCGACATCGTCGGCATTTTTGCCATCAACGACCCGTCGGGGCTCGGCGCCTATGCCGCGGTCGAGAAAGCAGGCAAGGCCGAGCAGATCACCATTGTCGCCTTCGACGCCTCGCCGGCCGGAAAACAGGCGGTATTTGAGAAGAAACTCTACGACTCGCCCCAGCAGTTCCCCCGCAAAATGGCAAGAGGTACGGTCGAGGCTTTCGTCAAGCATCTTGAGGGCGAGGCCGTCGAGAAGAAGATCTTCATCCCCTGCAGCCATTACTACTACGAGACGGCCGTCAATGACGAGAGCCGTGTTGCGGAGCAGTGGTGACACGGCCGTCCCGGG
>DATKXP010000380.1:0-12032 GCA_035529015.1 Phycisphaerae bacterium
CTAAGGCACCTGGTCTCCCCACGGATGTAGGCAACCGGAGTGATTCACGGTGTCCCGACACGCATGGCTGCAGACAAACGATGTCCGACCGGGGAGGCTGTCCCAGCCGTAGTTGAAGGTTAAGAAAACGTGGCGGCTCCAATCCGCCGAATTGGTATGATTCGGTTGGATCAAGATTGAGGAAAGGAGCCACCACATGAGTAAAGCGTACCAGATATGCGATGCGAAGGACAGCCGGAAGTGGGCGGAGTGGGCGGAGTTTCTGGCGAAGGAAGGGCAGCGCCTGCTGTCGATGCTCGAGGCTCTTGCCTGCGGCACTATCGTCTCCACCAACGTCAGCGGAGCGTCGGAGATGATCATCCTGGGCGTCGACGGCTTCATCTTGGAGAACCGCGAACCCGCAGAGATGAGCAAGGTGATGCGGCTGTCCCTGGCGATGCCGGATGCGGCGGGGATCTCGATTCGCTTGGCACAACGCTACGCGCTGAGACATCTGGAACGGGACTTGCGAGCCGTCTGGCCGGCCCTGGGGGCTGCCCCGAAACCGGGCCAAAACCAGGGCCCATAGCGACGACCATCGCCGCGCTACGGCAGAGAACACGCACGAGAATGCCTTCTGATGGTGCGGAGCAAGCAGACGAGACCGCTAAGACACTTACCGAAACATGGATGGCCTGAGATGACTGTCGTTTCCCCAGCGTTCTTGAGAACTCACACCGGTTCGGACGGAGGTGGTGTTCGATGAAGGGCACTTGCGCGGCGAATGCCTTCGGCGCTCACTTTGGGCTGCCACGGCGTATGGTAGACCGCGTTTCCTACATCGTGAGGAAATGTGCGGGGAAGCGGGTGCTTCACGTGGGATGTGCAGACTTCAGCAGCGCCGATGGTTGGGAGTCGGCCATACAGGGGGGGACATGGCTCCACCGTCTTATCGAGGAGGTGGCGGCGGAGGCGGTCGGCATAGATAACGCTGCGGACGCGGTGGAGACTCTTCGGTCTCGGTACGGCATCACAACAGTCTATGTGGGTGACGCTCAGCATCTCGAAGTGCTTGGGATGGGAACCTTTGACCTTGTGGTCGGAGGTGAGATCCTCGAACACCTGCCTTGCCCCGGGGCTTTCTTGAGCTCGGCTCATGGTGTTCTGGAGGATGAGGGCCAGCTACTCGTCACAACCACGAATGCCTATTGTGCACGGAGGTTCGTTCGCATACCGTTTGGGAAAGAGAGCATCCACCCAGACCATTGCGCGTATTACTCACACAGAACCTTGCAGCGGCTTGCGGAGATATGCGGCTACCACGTCGTGGAGCAGTGCTCATATCAGATTCACAACAAGAAGCCTCTGCTACCGTACGTTGTAGAACGGATCGCCTCTTGGATTTCCCCGAACTTGTGCGAGGGCATTATCTGCGTTCTGAGGAAAGGCGAGTGTCAGAGCCCCCCGCACGTGTAGGCCCTAGACGGACACCCACGCCACTCTTCCGTGGATAAAACCCAACGGAACCCTGGGGCGGAAGAGGGCTTCCACACCCTGAGCAACAGGGTGCCCTTGCGTCGGCGGAAGGCCAGGTAAAGGCCCGTTTAGACTCGCAGTCCGGCTGTGTCAGATACCCCACGTGCGCATTTGCCTGGTACACAATCGGTATGGCAGTTTCACTGGCGAGGAGGCCGTGGTGGATGCCACCGCGCGGCTGCTGCGGGAGAGAGGGCACGAGGTCGTCGAGTTCGTCCGCAGCAGTGCCGAGATTGAGCACATGCGGCTGGGAAAGGTGAGGGCGTTCTTCTGCGGAGTTTACAGCCGGCGGCCAGGCGACGAATGCTCGAAGTCACCCGAGGGCGCATGGGAATAGAAAACAGATGAGGAAGCGGGCCTACATTGCGAAGACGATGCGCGACGGGCGGAAAGCGTTGAACTTGGCCTGTGGGACAAGGATGGATTGGTCATGGAATAATGTGGATTATTCTCCCTATACACGGCTGACTTCTCGTCCTCTCTTGGCCAGGTTCTTCAAGCTCGTCGGCCTGCTTTCGGATAGCCGGTACCAGAATCTCCAGCAAGTTGACCCACACATTATCTGTTGGGACTTGGGCAAGGGGATCCCTTTCGGCGACACGGTCTTTGACGTTGTCTACGCATCGCATTTCCTCGAGCACATCGACACACATGTTGTGCCAGATTTCCTGAAGGAGTGCCTGCGAGTGCTCAACACCAGGGGAGTGGTGCGAATTGTGGTGCCTGACCTGCGGCAGATTGTAGAGCGATATAGCCGGTCGCTCCAGTCGCTGGAGGAGGGCGACAGAGGAGCACTGAGAGACCACGAGGAGGCGATCAACGACCTATTCGAGCAGATGATCCGCGTTGAGGCTGTGGGGACCTCAAGGGCACGGGGGCTTTCGCGCCTTCTGGAGAAACTGTGCCGAGGCAACGCGCGGCGACAAGGGGAAACGCATCGGTGGATGTATGACCGACACACCTTAACCCTCCGTTTGCACGAGGCGGGCTTTCAGGATGTGCGAGAGGAGACAGCCTCCACGAGCCGGATCGAGGGGTGGACGAGATTCAACCTGGACACTAGCACGGACGGCGCCGAGGTGAAGCCTGGCTCGCTATATGTGGAGGCCGCGAAACCGTGAGCACCACGTGCTGCCTGCCCTGTGCATGGCAGTCCGGCGCCGTCTCGCGCACTCGGGCTGTAGAGAGGTGGATGTGAGTATGCGGGTCTGCCTGATACACAACCGTTACGGCACTTTCAGTGGGGAGGAGGCGGTGGTGGAGGCGACCAAGAGGCTGCTGAGGGAGAAGGGGCATGAGGTCGTCCAGTTCGTCCGTAGCAGTGCGGAGATCGAGCGGATGCGGTTCGGAAAGGCGCGGGCCTTCTTTAGCGGGGTCTACAGCTGGTCAGCCCGGCGACGCATGCGGCATCTCTTGAATGAGCACCGCCCGGACGTGGTTCACGTGCACAATCTCTATCCTCTGATCTCGCCCAGTGTGCTGGGGGAGTGCCGCAGGGCGGAAGTGCCGGTGGTGATGACGGTGCACAATTACCGGCTTGTCTGTCCCAACGGCCTGCACATGGTCTGCGGAGAGGTGTGTGAGAAGTGTCACGGCGGGCGGGAGTACTGGTGCGTGCTGCGAAACTGTGAGGGAAGCCTCCCGAAGAGCCTCGGTTATGCCCTGCGCAACTGGGTGGCACGGAAGCGGCGGGCATTTCTGGACAATGTCACCATGTACGCGGCCCTGACGGAGTTTCAGAGGCAACGGCTGATCGCCGAGGGGTTCCCCGCCGAAAGGATTGCCGTCGTCCCAAACATGGTCGCGTGCGACGGCTGCGCCGAGGGGACTGCCACGGGCGACTACGTGGCCTATGTCGGACGGATAAGCCCTGAGAAGGGCGTTACGCACTTGTTGTCGGCCGCCAGGAGGCTGACGGACATAGCGTTCAAGGCGGCCGGCAGTTACGACCGCATGCCGCACCTGCCGGGCGAGGCGCCGGCCAACTGCGAGTTCCTCGGCCAACTTGGTACCGAGCGGCTCAACGGTTTTTATTCGCAGGCGAGAATGCTCGTGCTTCCAAGCACATGGTTCGAGGGCTTCCCGATGACCATTGCCGAGGCCATGGTTCGTGGCAAGCCGGTGGTGTGCTCGCGGATTGGGGGGCTTCCGGAGATCGTGGACGACGCCGTGACGGGCCTGCTTTGCGAGCCGGGCAATGCTGATAATCTGGCCGAGAAGATTCGCTATCTGTGGGACCGGCCGGACCTATGTCGCAAGATGGGCCAGGCTGGCGGCGAGAAAGCCATACGCGAATACTCGCCCGAGAAGTATTGCGAGCGGCTGATGGCGGTGTACGAGAAGGCTCTCGCGTTGGGCCCCGCGGGGCCGCATGACTGAGGCTTGTCCGAGTGCGGACGGCATGATGGTTACCGGCTACGGGTCGAAGCTTTGGGAAAGGCGCGATATCCTGGGGGTCAAGTTTGACCTGATCGATTACGAAACCGTCCTAACCTCGATCCAGCAGTGGCGGCAGGCGGGCGAGCGCAAGTACGTGACCTTCGCCAACCCCCACAGCGTGATGCTCTGCCAGCGGGACCCGGCGATGAGGCTGGCTACAGAAGGTGCGGGTCTTACGCTGCCCGATGGCGTGGGAATCATCCTGGCGGCAAAACTGCTGAGATACCCCCAGCGCGGCCGGGTCGCAGGTCCGACGCTGTTGCTCAGACTATGTGACTGGGGCCGGCAGCACGGATACAGGCATTACTTCTACGGCGGCGGCCCAGGGGTGGCCGAGTCGCTGGCCTCGCGGCTCCGCGATAAGTTCCCCGGTCTGCAGGTGGCGGGAACGTACAGCCCGCCCTTCAGGCCGCTCACTGAAGAAGAGGATGCTGCACTCATCGAGAAGATCAACTCGGCACGGCCTGATATCGTGTGGGTGGGCCTCGGGGCTCCGAAGCAGGAGAAATGGATGGCGGAGCATGTGGGCAGGGTTCAGGCCACGGCGATGATCGGCGTCGGGGCAGCATTTGACTTTCACTCAGGCAACGCCAGGTGGGCCCCCTCGTGGATCCGCCGCCTGGGGCTAGAGTGGGCGTTTCGCCTCGCGTGCGAACCTCGTAGGATGTGGCCACGGATGGTCGATAATGTGCGATTCCTGCTCTCTGTGGCAGCTCAACGCACGACTCATGACCCGAAGGGCAGCTGAGCAAGCAGTGAAGACCCCCTGGAACCTTTGATGCTCCGCCCTGCCGCGCCATCAGTTGAGGATATTCCAACATGTGGAACTACCTAATCCTAACGGCCTCTAATGCGGCCCAGGCGGCAACATATGAGGCCAATCTGCGCTTGCGAGGAAGGCTGGGGCTTCTGGCCGGGGCGCGAGAGTCACTGGTCGTGGCCGATCCAAACAACTTAAGGGTCGGGAGTGGAGGCAGCACGCTGTGCTGCCTGGCGAGGGTGATCCGAGAGCGTCTCAGCGGGAGCGGAAAGGACCTGCAGACCCCGGAGGCGTGGCAGGAGGCGCTCGGCGGGCTGAGGGTGCTGATTGTCCACGCGGGCGGGGACTCGAAACGGGCGCCGGCCTACGGGCCGTGCGGGAAGGTGTTCGTGCCGGTCCCGGGCGAGAGTACGAGCGCGGTGCCCATGACGCTGTTCGACCGGCAGTTACCGACGTACCTCGCGCTGCCGCCTCCGGAGAACGGCCAGGGGCAGGTCGTCATCACGTCGGGCGACGTGCTCCTGGATTTCGACCCTTGGGCCGTGCGGTTCGCTGGCGAGGGCGTAACGGGACTTGGCTGCAACGCTTTGCCGGAGCAGGCGAGCCGGCACGGCGTCTATTGCTCCAACGGCGACGGCGAGGTCCAGCGTTTCCTCCAGAAGCCGTCCCTCGCGGAACAGGACCAGCGAGGGGCCGTTGACCGGTACGGGCGGTCGGTCCTCGACATCGGCGTGGTCGGTTTTGACGCGGCGACGGGCGCGCGGCTACTCGCGCTTTTCGGCGCGGAGCTCGACGGCAGCGACGGCGTTGCGTGGTCCGGCCAGATAGGCGAGGCGATCGAGGCCCACGGGCTGGACTTCTACCGCGAGATCTGCTGCGCGATGGGAAGTGAGACCACGGCCGCTGACTACATCTCGACGGTCCGGGCCGCCGGCTCGAAATGGAGCGATGCCCTGCTTGCCCGCATATTTCAGGGCCTTTCCGGGACGCCCTTCAAGGTCCAGGTGGTGCCGCGCTGCACGTTTCTGCATTTCGGCACGACGCGCGAGATCATCTCGAGCGGCCTCGACCTTCAGCGCCAGGACCAGGGGATGTCGCGCCTCGACGGCCATCTGAGCATCAACAATGAGATGCTGAACGGGGCCGGGATAGTCGGAGCGAACGCGTGGGCGGAGGCCTGCCGCATCTGCGAGCCCCTCACGCTCGGCGGGAATAACGTCGTGGTCGGTGCCGACATCGACGAGCCGCTCGTCCTTCCGCCCGAGGTCTGTTTCGACGTCATCCAGGGCCGCGACCGGGCGGGGTGGAAGGTCTGGTTCGCCAGATGCTACGGGGTGCGCGATACGTTCAAGGACACGGTCGAGCAAAGGGCCACTTTCTGCGGCAAGCCGGTCCTGGAATGGCTGAGAGCGGCGGGCGCGAAGCCGGAGGATGTGTGGGACAATGCGTTGCCCGAGAGCGAGAGAACGCTCTGGGATGCGAGAGTCTTCCCGGCCGAGCCCAGTGCGGCCGGTTGCCGCCGGTGGCTGTGGATGTTCGACCCGGCGGGGGTATCCGAGGGGGAACGGGAGGCCTGGCGGTCGGCCGACCGGTACAGCCTGGCGGAGATCGCGGAACTGGCGGACCAGGAGGCCTTCCACGACCGCCGGGCCAGGATCCGGGCCGGGGAGATACGGCGGTCGCTCCGCCGGATGTTCCGCAACGAGAGCGGCTTTTCGGCGGCCGAACTCGCTTACGTCCTCGCGCACGCCGACGACCGGGCAGGGTGGGCAGTGGACCTCCTGGCCGAGGCACACTGGCATCTCGGGAACGGCGACGCGGCCCAGGGACCCGAGTTTTTCGTCTTCTCTCGCATCCTGCACACGCTCGGCTCGGCGGTGGCGAGGCTGGCGAAGCCTGGCGACTCGCGCCTCGAAGAGGTCCTGCCGGGGCTGCCCGATGCCCTGCCATCGGGCGAATGCGCCTGGCTGGAAACGCTCGGGCTCGTTCCCAGGACCGACACGAACTCCCGCGAGTGGGCCGATCGGGCCCGGGCCGTCGCTTTCGAACACCTCGGACGTCGGATCGTCGCCAGCGGCGACCGGAAGTCCGAGCCGCCGGCGAGCGCCCTTCGGAGTGACGAAATCGTGTGGGGCCGCGCGCCAGCGCGCCTGGACCTCGGGGGAGGGTGGTCCGACACCCCGCCGTACTCCCTCGAACACGGCGGCTGCGTGATCAATGCCGCCGTCAACCTGAACGGGCAGCCCCCGATCCAGGTTTACGCCCGCGTCATCGACGAGCCCGTCATCCGCATTGGGTCGATCGACCTGGGCACGCGGATCGAGGTCGCCGAACTCAACGATCTCCTGGACTATCGCAGCGCGACGAGCGAGTACAGCCTTGCCAAGGCGGCCCTGGTGCTTTCGGGCTTCTCGCCCGAGCGGGCCGCCTGGCCCCAAGGGACGACGCTTCGGCAGATGCTGAAGCGGTTCGGCGGCGGCATTGAACTGACGACCCTGGCGGCCATTCCCAAGGGGAGCGGGTTGGGAACTTCCAGCATCATGGGGGCGGTCATCCTGGCCGTCATCCAGCGGGTCATGGGACGGACGCTCGCGCCCCGCGAGTTGTTCCACCGCGTCCTGCGGCTCGAACAGGAGTTGACCACGGGAGGCGGCTGGCAGGACCAGATCGGGGGGGTCGTTGAGGGCGTCAAGGTCATCACGACGGCGCCGGGGCTCGTGCCGGACCCCTGTATCCACTACATCCCGGCCGATGTGCTGGACCCGAAGGCCAACGGTGGGCAGACGCTCCTCTACTACACGGGCGTCACGCGGCTCGCGAAGAACATCCTACAGCAGGTGGTCGGGCGGTACCTGGACCGCGACCGGGGCGCGATGGCGACGCTCCGGCAGATTCACGGCCTACCTGCGCACGTGTCCGACGCCATGGCCCGCAAGGACGTGGCCGCGTTCGGGGAACTCGTCGGTGCGGCTTGGCGGCAGAACAAGGAGTTGGACCCGGGGGCCACCAACGAGGAGGTCGAGCGGCTCCTCGCGCGCGTCGGGCCGCATGTCCACGGCGCGAAACTCCTCGGGGCCGGCGGCGGGGGGTTCCTGCTGATGGTCTGCCGGTCGCCGGAGGACGCCGCCGCGGTCCGGCGGATGCTTGAGGCCGAGCCGCCCAACGACCGGGCCCGATTCTTCGACTTCGACATCAGCCGCGAGGGGCTTGTGGTAACCGTCTGTTAGGACGCGAAGCGGTGCCGCGGGCGGCGCGGGCATTGCGTTGTTGGGTCGTAAGCAACTGCCATCTGATCGCCTTCACCCGCTTCCGCGGGCACCGGCCGTCCCGATGCCAGATCGGCACCAGGCAGGCCGTCGCCATCTGGACCTGAACCACCGCCAAGCCGGTTTTTTCACTCCGATAGGCCTCCTGGAACTCGGCCAGAAAGAGGTGGCTCGCACCCATGCTGTCATGCTGAGCAAAGCGAAGCATCTCGTTGCGCCAGCACAGCAACAACCGAAGCCACGGCGAGACCCGTCAGCCCCACATGTGACCTGCGGGCGACAGCCAATCGCGGGGGATAAACCCCCGCGCTACAGTGCTGAAAGCCTACCACCTTGAAGGCGGTGGGGTTAAACCAGGTGCACAGAGCCTAAAGGGACCGCCACCGGTGGACCTCGAAGTGGTCCATCACCAGTTCGCCTTTGGTGTCCTCGAACAACCGACGTCAGAGGGCGAATTCGCTGTCCGCCTATCCGCGCTGTCACTGGGCAGGTTAAAACAGTCCAACAGTCCGCAAGGTCGGGAGTCTACAGCCAATGAGGTCGCGTCCCGTAAAGGTCCTCAGCGTTGTCGGCACCAGGCCAAACTTCGTGAAGATGGCTCCGCTGATGGCCGCTTTTGCCTCTCGTCCCGAGATTGAGTCGCTTCTGGTTCATACCGGCCAGCACTATGACGAGCAGATGAGCAACCTGTTCTTCCGCCAACTCGGCATCCCCCAGCCCGACTTAAACCTCGAGGTCGGCTCTGGCTCGCACGGATTGCAGACCGCCGAGATCATGGAATGCTTCGAGCCGGTCGTGGCGGACCGCCGGCCCGACGTGGTGCTCGTCGTCGGCGACGTGAACTCGACCATCGCCTGCGCCTTGGTGGCGGTGAAGATGGGCGTGCCGGTGGCCCACATCGAGGCCGGGCTACGGAGTTTCGACCGCTCGATGCCCGAGGAGATCAACCGCCTCCTCACCGACACCATCAGCGATTATCTCTTCGTCACGGAGCCGAGCGGCCTCGAAAACCTTCGGCGCGAAGGCATTCCAGCCGAGAAGGTCTTCTTCGTCGGCAACGTGATGATCGACACGCTCCTGACGAACCTGGAGAAGGCACGGCGGACACCCGTCCTGGAAGACCTCGGCCTGGAGCCGCGACGCTATGCGGCCATGACCTTGCATCGGCCGAGCAACGTGGATGACCCGGAGACCTTCGGCCACCTCATGCAGGCCGTCCGCAGGATCGCCGAGGACATGCCCATCATCTTCCCCGTCCATCCCCGGACCCGGAACAACATGGTCCGGTTCGGGATGGGCGAAGGGGACCTGGGTGGCCTGCGGCTGGTCGAGCCGTTCGGGTACTTGGAGTTCCTGAGACTTATGGCCGAGGCGCGGCTGGTGCTGACGGACTCGGGCGGCATCCAGGAGGAAGTCACCATCCTGAAGGTCCCTTGCCTGACCCTCCGCGAGACGACCGAGCGGCCGGTCACGGTTGAGGTCGGCTGCAACCAAATCGTCGGCACGGACCCCAACCGCATCCTGGCGGCGTACCGCCGGATCATGGCAGCCAAGACGTTCACATGCGGCGTGCCCGAGAAGTGGGACGGCCATGCCGCCGAGCGCATCACCGATACGCTCGTGGCGGCGCTCGTGGCGCGAAGTTAGTCCAGCGGCAATGGGGGGCGCGGATGTCATGCTTTCGGAACGGTGCGAGGACTTGGCACACCAATGATTCGGTCGGAGTCAATGTTACCCACATTCTCGATTGCGACGGTCGCGGGGGAACAGCCGCAGTTCATCAAGGCGGCAGCCGTGAGCGGCGCGATCGCCAACCTCAACGGTGGCCAACCTTAGATTCGCAGTAAGTTGAGGACTTGAGCGGCCCGAAGTCGTATCCGTCCGGTGAACCATGCCTCCGGGGGTTGGCCGGTTTCACGGGCAAGTCGGCGTATGGAGACGAGAGCCTGGAGGGCCAGCGGGCTTAGGCGTGGGGTAGATCAGCGGCGGGTCCGGCCGCGGCGGTGTTCGGGGTGATCGGCGACGCAGGAGGCGCGGCGTTCGGGACTGCGGACGTGAGTGCGGGCTCGGAACCGGCGGGGGATGCAGAGTCGGCGGGCAGGGGCCAAGAATAGATGATGAGGCGATACCCGAGCAGGAAGGCCCTCGGCCCAAGCGGGCCATGGAGGACCTCGCCCGCGACTTCGAGAACATCGATGAGAACAACCCGCGCCAGGTGGCGGCCGCGATGCGGCGCCTGTCTGCCCCCAGCGGCGAACCACTTGACCCCGCCATGGAGGAGGCGGTCCGCCGCCTGGAAGCCGGCGAAAACCCCGAGAAGGTGGAAGAGGCAATGGCCGACGCCTTTCCCGATGGGGCCGCTTCGGACTCAAGCGGAACCACGACCCATGATGGAGGACTCTACGACCTTTAGGACATAGGCGAGCATAGAATAGGGAAGAAGCGGCACCGCCTGGTGGAGCCGGGGTTCTTCGAGGTTCCCTCGGCCTTTCACCTAACCCTCGGCGGTGCCGCCCTTGGCAGGGCCTTCGAAAGGAGGCCCTGCCTCTTTATTATCGGCATAAACGCAATACCTGTCCAGTCACGAACCGTGGGCATCGTTCCACAAGCAAAAAAGGATAAAAGGCGGCGAGCCAATACTTTCCTGTATGCCAACCAACGGAAAGCCTGTCTGCCTAGCGGTATTCTCTTTGCTGCTCGCATTGCTGGTTTCTGCGCAGCCCGGGCTGACGCTTTTCTTCCGCGACACGAACGCCACGGGATTCAACGGGGGGACTTTCCAGAACACGATCTACAACCCCACCATCGGCGCCGTTGCGCTCAACTGGAGCGACGCCACGAACAAGACCTATGCCTTGTCGGGCAACTTCACGTCGAGACTCTTTGACGCAGGCTCCATAGTGGAATGGTCGAACATCTCGTGGTCACCGGCCGCTCCCTACGGCATGCCCCTGCCAAGCGGCCAACGCGACGAGCCGGCGGCCGGCGTGGACGGCGGCGCAAACATGAGCGGGAACATCCTCCTGCTCAACTTTGACGAGCCTGACGGCTCGACTACATTCGAGGACCTCAGCGGCACAGGCAACAACGCGAGCTGCGCGTTCACTTCCATGTGCCCCATGCGCAACGACAGCGGCATGCTGAACGGCTCGCTGAGCTTCAACGTGACCAACAGCACGGTAATCGTAAACCAGTCCTCTGCGCTCGATGTAAGCCAGGTCACTATCGAGGCCTGGGTAAAGCTGAGGAACGTGATGTTCACGAACGTGAGCGCCTTCTATAACCATGCATGCGCACTCACCAACACAGGCGAGGTCTACTGCTGGGGCCGCAACAACTACGGCCAGCTGGGCGACGGCACCACGCAAAACAGGCCCTATGCGGTGAAGGTTCTGGGTTTGGAGAACGTTACCATGTTGGCGGCAGGCTTTTACCACACCTGCGGCATTGTCGCCAACGGAACAGCCTACTGCTGGGGCTGGAACGGCTATGGCCAGCTTGGGGACGGGACGACCGCAAACAGGTACACGGCTGTGGTGGCGGGCTGGGGGCTCAACTTCACCTACATTTCCGCAGGTGCCTATTCCACCTGCGGCATTGTCGCCAACGGAACAGCCTACTGCTGGGGCTACAACAACTACGGCCAGCTGGGTGATGGCACGACGACGGACAGGAGCAGGCCATCCAATGTGACCGATTCGGGGGATTTGAACTTCTCGAAGGTATCCATATCATACGTCCATGCGTGCGGCATCTCAACGAACGGGACGGTCTACTGCTGGGGCCGGGGTGCACGTGGGGCGCTCGGCACGAACGCAACCAGCTCAACGAACACGACGCCTGTCGAAATCCTCATCAAACTCAATGCCACAGAAGTCAAGGCCGGCGGCGCCGCTGATGAGGAATTCAGCTGCGCGCTCGTCACCAACGGCACCATCTACTGCTGGGGTTATGGCGGCAGCGGCAGGCTGGGCACAGGGGACTCAACGAGCAGGAACCTTTCAACGGCAGTGGCCGGAAGCTTCAATGCAACAGCCATAAGCCTGTCGTAC
>DATKXP010000381.1:0-5728 GCA_035529015.1 Phycisphaerae bacterium
GAAGGCGCGCGGCACCTATCGCCTGACGCGCGAGACGGCGTCGGGGGCGGATTACTGGCGGATGAGTATCGCGCACAGCGACGACTGACCAGCCCAGCGACGACTGACTAGCCCCCTGTGGTAACAGGGGGTGCATGCAGCGACGACTGACTAGCCCCCTGTGGTAACAGGGGGTGCATGCAGCGACGACTGACCAGCCTCCTGTGGTAACAGGGGGTGCATGCAGCGACGACTGACTAGCCCCCTGTGGTAACAGGGGGTGCATGCCCCCGATTACCATCGGGGGCCAGTCTTTGCATGATTGGCGTCTGCGGCCGGCGATTGCCTTCACGGGCCAGTTGACACCTGCCCGATGCCGTCTATAATCACCGTTCCGGCCGCCGGACGGCGGGCGAGAGGCGTGAGGTCTGCACCATGGACAACGAACTCAAGGAAAAGTTGGAGGCCCTCAGCGAGCGGCTTCAGGCGCTCCGGGACTCTCTTTGACGTCGCCGGCAAGCGGAAGGACCTCGCACGCATCGAGAAGCAGATGGCGGCCCCCGGATTCTGGGACAACCAGGAAGCCGCCCAGCGGACCGTCCGCGACCTGAAGGGCCTGAGGGAGACCGTCGAACCGGCAACGGCCATCGAGCAGGCGCTCGACGACGCGCAGGTGCTCTCGGAACTGGCCGCCGAGGAAGACGACCCGTCGGCCCTCGACGGTCTGGCGTCCGACCTGGCCGAGGCCGAGCGGGCGCTCGACCGGCTCGAGTTCCTCGCCCTTCTCGCGCAGAGCGACGATCCGAAGAACTGCTTCCTGGCGATCCACGCGGGTGCGGGCGGCACGGAATCGTGCGACTGGGCGTCGATGCTCCTGCGGATGTACACGCGGTACGTCGAGCGGCGCGGATGGACGATCCAGATCGTGGACAGCGTCGAGGGCGAGGAGGCCGGCCTGCGGAGCGTCACGGCCCGCGTCACGGGCCCGTACGCGTTCGGGTACCTCTCGGCCGAGGTGGGTGTGCACCGTCTGGTGCGGATCAGCCCGTTCGACGCGGCGTCGCGTCGGCACACGTCGTTCGCCAGCGTCGATGTGCTGCCGGAGATGGAAGACGCGGGCGAGATCGAGATCGAGATCGACGAGAAGGATCTGCGTTTTGATTTTTTCCGCGCGGGCGGCGCGGGCGGCCAGCACGTCAACAAGACGAGTTCGGCCGTCCGGCTCACGCACCTGCCCACGGGCATCGTGGTTCAGTGCCAGAACGAGCGGTCGCAGCACCAGAACCGCCGCGTCGCCATGGAGATCCTGCGGGCACGGCTGAAACGCCTCGAAGAGCAGGAGCGCGACAAGGAAATCGCCAAACTCTACGGCCAGAAGGGCGAGATCGCCTGGGGCAACCAGATCCGATCCTACGTCCTCCAGCCGTACACCATGGTCAAGGACCACCGGACCCAGCGCGAGACGGGCAAGGTCCAGGACGTGCTCGACGGCCGTCTGGACGAGTTCGTCGAGGCGGAACTGCACCGCCGCGCCGCCGCCCGATCGGAGGCCACGTAGGTGCCCGTGTCGCGGACCATCACGATGCTGGCGTGCGCGGTCCTGGCTGCGGCGGCCGGCTGCACCGGCGAGGTGCCGGAGGCGGCGCGCGGGTGCGACGTCGTGCGGCCGGCGCTGGGGTTCGCCATCGACGTGCCCGACGGTTGGACGTGGAGCGACGTGGCGGGCGACGTGGTGCTCGAGATCGTCCGTCGGCCGTCCGCCGACACGGGCGACGCCGGCGCGGGCGGCGAGGCGGCGCGACCGAAACGGTCGCATCCCGTCGTCCACGTGGTCGTGGTGGACCGCGAGGGTGTAACGCTGGAGAGGTGGGCCGAGGAGGTGGTCGCCGAGAGCAAGGACCTCCAGGCCGACCTGGGGGTCGCCGGCCGCAAGGCCGCCCGGCTGACCGACGGGCGCCCCGCCCTGGCGCTGACCCTCAGGAGCGAGCGGGCGCTGGAGCCGCTCGTCCAGCAACTGCTCCTGGTGGTGACCGAGTCGCGGGCCTGCGCCGTCGTGGCCACCGCGCCCGAGAGCGACGCGGCGGCGGCCGAGCCGGCTTTCAAGGAATGTTTCGACTCGTTCGTGGTATGGTAAGCCGCGCGGCAGGTTCTTAAGACCCGCAGCGCAGCGCTGTCGTATCCTGTGAACCCGAGAGCCGCAGCACAGCGATCGCAGACGAGGAACGGATGAACCTCGACTCCCTGAGACACGATGACCCCGGACTGGCGGAACTGCTCGCATCGGAGTGGCGGCGCCAGCAGGACACGCTCGATCTCATCGCCAGCGAGAACCTCTGCCCGGCGAGCGTCCGCGAGGCGGTCGGCAGCGTCCTGACCGACAAGTACGCCGAAGGCTATCCCGGCGACCGCTGGTACGGCGGATGCAGCGTCATCGACGCGGTGGAGCAACTGGCGATCGACCGCGGCAAGCAGTTGTTCGGCTGCGACCACATCAACGTTCAGCCGCACAGCGGCAGCCAGGCCAACATGGCCGTCTATTTCGCGGCGCTGGAGCCCGGGGCGACGATCCTCTCGATGGACCTGGCGCACGGCGGGCACCTGACGCACGGCAAGAAGGCGAACTTCAGCGGCCGCCTGTTCCGCATCGCCCACTACGGCGTCAGCGCCGAGACCGAGCAGATCGACTACGACGTGGTAGCGCGGCAGGCCCGTGCGGTGAAGCCCGAGATGATCGTCGGCGGCGCGAGTTCCTACCCGCGGACGATCGACGCGGCCCGGCTGGCCGAGATCGCCCACGACGTGGGCGCGTACCTGATGATCGACATGGCCCACTTCGCGGGGCTGGTGGCGGGGGGCGTCCACCCCGATCCGGTGCCCGTGTCGGACTTCGTGACGGGGACGACGCACAAGACGCTGCGCGGCCCGCGCGGCGGATTCGTCCTCTGCAAGTCGGCGTACGCGAAGGCGATCGATTACACGGTCTTTCCGGGCATTCAGGGCGGGCCGCTCATGCACGTCATCGCGGGCAAAGCCGCCGCCTTCGCCCTGGCGATGACCGATGCGTTCAAGGCGTATACGGCGCAGATCGTCGCCAACGCCCGGGCCATGGCCGACGAGATGGCGTCGCTGGGGCACCGGATCGTGTCGGGCGGCACGGACACGCACCTGTTCCTGGTGGACCTGACGCCGCTCGGCCTGACGGGCGGCAGCGCGCAGCAGTGGCTGGGCGCGGCGGGCATCGTCCTGAACAAGAACGTGATTCCCTTCGACAAGCAGCCGGCGGCCGACCCGTCGGGCATCCGCATCGGCACGCCGTCGGTCACGGCGCGCGGCGCCGGCGAGGGCGAGGTGCGGCAGGTGGCGCGGTGGATCGACCGGGTGATGAAGGCCGCGGACCCGGCGGCGGCGGCCGAGAGGCTGCGGAGCGACGTGCTCGAGTTCTGCCGGTCGCATCCGATACCCGATTGAGGCGGCGGTGCCCCCGGTGTGTTCACCGGGGGCTAAATACGCGCGACCTTGAGGCGGGGCTGAATGCGCGCGACCTTGGGGCAAGGTGCGCGGCGGCGAGGCGAGGCGCTCGTGGCGAACGACATCGGCGAAACGCTGATCAGCGCCGAGGCGATTGCCGAGCGCGTGTCCGGCCTCGGCGCCGCCCTCTCGGACCTCTACGCCGGCCGCGAGCCCGTCATCGTGGCCATCATGAAAGGGTGCGTGCCGTTTCTGGCCGACCTGGTCCGGGCGTGGCCGGGTCCGATGCACCTGGAGTTCATGTCGGCCGAATCGTATCACGGGACGCAGGCGGGCGAGGTGCGGCTGTCGCTGCCGACGGATTTCGCCCATCGCGTGGCCGGCCGGCACGTGCTGGTGGTGGACGACATTTACGACACGGGCGCCACGCTGACCAAAGTGTGCGGCGCCATCGCGGCGCTGGAGCCGGCGGACCTTCGGGCGCTGGTGCTTCTGCGGAAACGTCTGGCCTCGCCCCCTGCCCCTTCTGCCGATGCGCCGCTGCGGGAGCCCGACTGGGTCGGCTTCGACATCGAGGACCGATTCGTCATCGGCTACGGCCTGGATTACAACGGTCTGTACCGCAACCTGCCGTACCTGGCGGCGCTCCGTCAGGGCTGAGAATTCCTGTCAAGTGCCCCCCGCCCAACGCCGATACACCTACTGCGAGTGTGGCTGCCAACCCATCGCCTGGGAGGTCATCCGTGAGTACCACTGCGGTCGGGACCGATGCGCTCAAGCAGGAACTCGAAGCGGCGCATCGGCGCCACACGGACCTCGAACAGACGTTGAAGCAGCGCGAGGCCGAGACCGCCAGGCTCACCCGGGACCTGGAGGAGGCGCGGCGGCAGGCGGCGCACCTGGAAGACGAACTGAACGGCAGCCGCACCCGGGCCGACACCCTCCATGACGAACTGACGCTGGCGAAGGAACATGCCGCCCGTCTGGAGCAGTCGCTCGTGGGGGCCCAGCGTCTGACGACCATCGGGCACATCGCCGCCCAGATGGCCCACGAGTTC
Source organism: Phycisphaerae bacterium (assembly GCA_035529015.1). Classification (GTDB taxonomy): domain Bacteria; phylum Planctomycetota; class Phycisphaerae; order FEN-1346; family FEN-1346; genus JAUVZF01. The sequence goes on from DATKXP010000381.1 coordinate 4,506, forward strand.
AAGAACATCCTGATGATCATCATGGGCCACGCCGAGTGGGCACTCAGCGAAAAGGATGCCGAACTGGTCAGCCGCGCGCTCGAAACGGCCGTGGCGTCGAGCCAGCGGGGCGCCGACGTCGTCAAGGGTCTCCTCTCGTACGCCAAAGGCCGGCAGATCAAGAGCAAACTCATCCCGGCCGACAGGCTGGTGGACCGGGCCCTCGACCTGATCGCATGGTCGCTGCCCAAGTGCCACGTCCAACTGGTCCGCGACTACGAGAGCAACGCCTACGTCCGCGTGGTGCCCGTGCGGATGGACCAGGTGTTCCTGAACCTGGTGCTGAACGCGCGCCACGCCATGGACCCGGACGGCGGGCGGCTGGTCGTGTCGGTCCGCCCGGCCGAGACCGAAGGATACGTCGCCTTCTCGGTTCAGGACACCGGCCACGGCATCCTGAACGAGCACCTGGAGCAGATTTTCGACCCGTTCTTCACGACGCGGCCGCGGCCCGACGGCGCCGGCAGCGCCGATTGGGGAACGGGCCTGGGGCTGCCGGTGTCGCGCAACCTGGTGCGGCAGGCAGGCGGGGAGATTCACGTCGAATCGACGCCGGGCAAGGGATCGACCTTCACGGTCCTCTTGCCCGTGGCCGACGCGACGTCATAAAAAAAGCCGCCCGGTGGGAGCCGTCTGGCGGGGCACGGTCCGAAAGACCGTGTCCCGCTGCGTTGCGCGGCGGTGCTTTCGAGGCGCCGTGAGCGGGAATCGATGGGCAGCCTGCGTCACAGGTGCGTCTTCCAGACGGTGAACGCGGCCGAGGCCCAGAAGTAGGCCGAGAACGATACGGCGGTCCAGAGAAGGTCGGCCCAGGCGCGCTGGCGCACCCGCATCCGCCACGCCGCCAGGGCGGCCACCGGAAACGCCGGCACCAGGCCGGCCAGGAAACCGTATCCCATCATGATGGCGAGTTCGCGGCAGAGGTACGCGTAGACGCCGCACAGCACGGCAAGACCGACGATGGCGGCGCGCGAGTGCCATCGCGCTCGCTTCATCTCCGAGCCGCCGCCGTACCTCGCCCCCGCCGCAACCAGCGCCGTCGCCTGGAACGCCACGAACAGGGCCACCGGCCACGTGAAGACAAACTCGCCTGCCGCGCGGCTGGCTACCACCGTCCCGCCGGCGCCAAGCAGGAACGCCGCCGCCGCAAACGTCGCGCGGGCCCGCGCGAGCGCGCGGTCGGG
>DATKXP010000382.1:0-2015 GCA_035529015.1 Phycisphaerae bacterium
TTGCAGCGGGCCGTAGGCGACGAGGTTTTGGACGCCGGTCGGGCCGTGGGCCGTGCTGCCGAAGATCGTGCGGTCGTCGCCGGAAAACTGGCCGACGAAGACGGTGGTCTCCACCTCGCTCACGTAGTCAATCATCCGCACCCGGCACCAGAGCTTGTCCGCGTTGACGCTGGCGTACTGCGTCAGGGCGGCCTCCCAGGGGTGCTTCATCGACCAGCTGTAACGCCAGCGGATTTGGGCCCGGTCGAGGTCCTGGCCCGAGACGTGGCGCTCCATGGCGGTCAGCTCGAGCTGGTCGATCGTCTGCCAGTCGCCGTCCCAGCCCTGCTTCACCTGCACGATCGGGGGAACGTGGGTGATCGGGTAGTCGGTCTCGGCGGGGCCGATGATGGTAACGCCCATGGGGCACCGTTAGGAAGACAGGGGGAAGGGGGCGGACCACGGATTGCACGGATGGGCACGGATTAGGGGAGGTAGGGGCAATCGTTGCCGGGGGGCGGGCCGGCGGTGATTTCGATCAGCGAGATTTCGTGCTCGCGTTCGGGGCAGTCGATGATCCGGGACACCTGGATCAACTCGGGCGCCATGTCGCACCCGCCTCGATCGGCGTCCTCCAATCCGTGTTGATCCGTGTTCATCTGTGGCTCGTCCTTTCTTCTTCTCAAAACAGCGACGGCAGCGAACCGGGCCAGTTGGCGTCTCCCAGGGGAGTACTCGGGTCGCTGTCGTCGGCGGTGATGGTTTGCACGGTCGAGTCGGCCGAATAGATGCCGTCGCGGCGGGTCTGCAAGCGGACCTTGACGGTGGTGCCGTCGGCCTGCGCGGGCAGGTCATACGAGAGCTTGGCCAGGCCGCCGGATGGGATGGTTTGCGTCACGCCGGGCGAGTCGGTCGCGGGCGTGCTGCCGTTGGTGGTGTAGGCGATCGCCCAGGTATCGGCGCGGTCAGAGCCGCCCTGGTAATAGTTCGCGGTGACGCGGATCACCCCGCCGGCCCGCGATTCGAGCTGCCACAGCGTGGGGCCGTAGGGCCGCGCGGCCTCCTCCTCATAACTGCCGTCGACCCGCAGGATCAGGTACGACTCGCCGCGGGGGCCGACCGGGTAGAAACCGGAGTCGATCACGCCGTTGGACCACGACAGCGCCAGGTAGTTCTCGGAACTCGCCGCGTAGCTGGTCGCCGGCGTCCAGGGGCTGGTGGCGTTGCTCTCGGCGGGCGGGTCGGACTCGGCGGGCGGGGCGATGGCCGAGTGGAAGAAGGTGTACTCGGCGGCGTTGAAGATGCGGTAGAGGCCCCGCAGCTCGCCGGCGTGGTAACCCCGCCGCGCCGGTCCGGCGAAGACCCTGGACCGGGACCGGCGGGCGGGGCGCGAAGCGCCTCGACGGGTCGAACGAATGAACCTCGGTCGAGGCGCGGCGCGGGGCGGCGAATCGCGGTGGATGAAGAAGACTTGTTCGGGCATCGGTCAACCGGAGAGGGTAACCACGGATGAACACGGATGGACACGGATTTCAATTCCGTCAGAACTCCTCGAACCAGATCACGCCGCTGAGTTCGGCGGCGTTGGCGCTGCGGGGGGCGGCCAGCAGGCCGATGAGTTGGTCGCGGTTGCAGATCGGGGCGTCTTCCGGCGGGAAGTCGATGTCGATCGAGTTGCGGAGGTTCATTTCAATGGCCCACAGCACGGTGCCGTAAGTGGTCGGCTCGACGGTGTAGTCGATGCCGCCCGAGCAGACCGCCGCGGCGCTGAGCGAATCGAGTTGCGTGGGCGTGGCGGCGGTCTTCGTGCCCGCGCCGCCGGCGGAAACGTCGTCGACGCGCGTCAGCTTCAGCGCGACATTGAGGTCGGCCGGCGAGTCGGCGGACGGCCCCGCGGCGATGCGGCGGATGCGGCAACGATAGCCGGCCGTGTCGCCGGCCTGGACGGCGGCTAGGGTCACGAACGTGTCGGCGACGGCCCCGGTGTCGAGGTTGTTGAAGGGGACAGCGAATAGTTTCATGGGTCAGATTCCTTG
>DATKXP010000383.1:0-7529 GCA_035529015.1 Phycisphaerae bacterium
TCATGCCGATGGCGTAGGTGTCGGGAAACGCGAGGCAGAACCGGACGGCCGCGGCGTCCCACTTTTTGCGAACCGATCCCACCTCACCGCCGATGTACTGGCCGGGACGCTCGACGAAGGGCAACAGGTCGCGCGAGACAGCCCGGGCGAGTTGGCCGTTTGAACCTTGCATGGTGGCCCAACCTATCGGCTCGGCATGTCGGGGTCAAGGCTTGCCAACTGCCACTTGCAAACCGATGGTCGGGCGCCTATAAGCAGGCTGTTGGTTCGGGGTGTGGCGCAGTCTGGCTAGCGCGCGTGCTTTGGGAGCACGAAGTCGCGGGTTCAAATCCCGCCACCCCGACCAAAACTCAAAGAAGCCGCGCCGCGGAACGCCGTGCGGCTTTTTTCTTGCCATGCCAATACTTACAGCGATATCCTTTGGGCGGCCGGTTCCAACTTTCCAGGCGGTGCTGACTGGATTTGAAAGACGGTGGAGCATGGCCGCGAGCGGCCACGAGCATTCGGCATTCATAGGAGAACACTATGCCGGTAACCGTGCCCTCTGATGCACCTACTTGGTTCATCGTGCTGGAATACCTAAAGGTGCTGCTAACGCCCACGTTGCTTCTGTTGGTATTCGCGGTTTTCATGGCGATTCTTGTTATTTCGATGCGAAAGGCGCGAGGCATGCGATGCTCAGCTGAATACAGCGCGCTGATCGGCAAGACATCCGCATTTGCGGACGAGGTTGCCAGGCGAGCAAGCAATGGTGAGTTGCCAGCCGACGCAATGGTGAAGCATCTGGAGGGCAATGCGAAGCTTCTTGCCCAGATCAAGCACGCGAAAGATATCGGAAGCACAAATCCGATGAAGGAAGCCTTTCTTCATCTTCTCGGGCAGATGGCCAAGGAGAAGAGTCCCACCGGGTAAAGAGCATCGGCTTCATTGGCGCGCATCAATCCATCGTTTACCAGCAGGTGCGGCAAGTCCAGGGCAAGCGTTGCCGAACGCTGTCACTTCCCGGCCGCCCATCGGCGGCCTGACCCGTGCCGTCAGAAACTGTACCGCGCGGCGAAGTAGAGGTTCGAGTTGTCCTCGAACTGGCCGAAGAACGTGTGCTTGTGGTTGCCGAAGAAGACGTTCGCCCCCGTCTCCACCCGCCAGTGGTCGGTGACCTTGTAGGAGAGGCGCGGCCTCATGTAGGCGTCGGCGTCGGTCGGGGAGAAGAACGCAAAGAGCGAGAGATCAAGGTTCTGGCTCAGCAGCAGTTTCGTGAGGCGCAGGGTGACCATGTGGCGTTCGCGATTCTCGTCCGGCAACAGGCCGCCGCGGGTCGCCTCCCAGGCATCGTGGTCCATCCGCATCTCGAGGTAGTACTGGACGCCGACGGTAAAGTCGCGGGCGATTTCCTCAAGGTCCCGGCTGTAGCCGACGAGCAGCCGGAACTGGTTGTTCGGGGTAAACGGGTCGTTGCCGGAACGGTCCTCCATCGAATCGTAGTAAACGACCTCGACGTTGCCGATTCCGTCGGCGACCGGTCCGCGGACGCTGGCGCCGTAGGCGGCCAGCCGGGGGAAGCGGGCCCTGAACGTCACCGGGTCAACGCCCTCCGGGCTCTTCCAGTACCCGTAGTAGCCGTAGAGGGCCACCTCGTACGCGCCGACGTTGCGGTAGGCGCGGGCGGCGAACTCGTCCTCATTGAACCAGTCGTCGCGCTCACTGGGGTCGCTGATGGCGTCCTGCCCGGCCCGCCGGCCGAGCAGCGGGTTGTAGTAGGAGGTGTACCGGCCGTCGATGTACCGGTCCGCGTCGAAGCGGGGCGTGTAAACGAGGTCGAGGTTCGCCAGGTCCGAGAACAGCGAGACTTTCACGGCGTCGCTGGGCGCTTTCAGGTACTCGACGTCGCGGCCGATCAGAAAAGAGTTCCAGTCTTTCGGGAACAGGTCGTTCAGGAACCACAGGTCGCCGGTGCCCCAGGTCAGGACCTGCCGGCCGACCTTCACATCCATGAAGTCCGTGGGGCGGAAGGCGGCGTAGGCCTCGCGCAGGTCGAACAGGCCGCGGCCCTCTTCCATGAAGACGCGGTGCTCATTCAGGCTCATGTCGTACAGCAGGTCGGTGGTGAGGTGGAGGGCGAGGCCCTCCTCGAATGCCTTCTCGAGTTCCAGTTGCAGGCGCGTCTCGCCCAGCGAATGGTCCGGCTCGTGATCGTCCTCCTGAAGGCGGAAGCCGCCGCGCAGTTCCCAGAAGCCGGTCAGGTCGAAGGGGAGGCGGTCGGCGGGCGCCTCGGGCGGCTGCGCCTGACCCTTCTCGGGCTTGGCCGTGTCACCCAGGCCGGGAGGCAGCACCGGCTCGGCGGAGTTGCCGAGGCCCGCGGGCAAGGCGGGCTCGGCGGTGGACGTCTCCGGCGCGCCGCCGAGCCCCTCGGGCAGGGGCGGTTCCTCGGCGGCGGCGCAAGCAACCAGTGCCACGACGAGCAGCAGCGTCGCCGCGATCGCCGAGGCGCCCGCCGAGGCGCCCGCCAATCCCGTCGCGGCAACGGTGGGAGACGTCCATCTGCAACGTGGGGCTCGCCCCGCCACTGGAACGTCCCCGGCTGCTTCTGCGGCCGGCTCGAACGGTGTGCGTCGCGGCATCGGCGCGGCACGTGGATAAGGGGCAGCGCGGTTCACCTCAGGTATTTCCTCGGCGGCTGGCGCAGGTACCGTTCGGTGAAGATGTCGGCGGGCAGGCCGACGTCGTACCGGACGTCCGAGTATTCCATGACGGTGTGCCCGCCGATGTTCTTGTCCTCCATCTTCGACTTCGTGACGGTCGGGCGGCCCTGGATGGTTTCGACCTTCATGGCCGTGTACGTGCGGTACGCCCGGCCCTGCTTGTCGTGGTACTCGATCTTGACGGGCAGGAACGTCCCGCGGTGGATCCACATCGTGTACGAGGCGAACTCGACCTTGCCGGCGTCGAGCGGCGTATTCTTGAGGACGTAGTAGTTGTCGGTCGTGTCGAGGAGTTCGTGCTTGTCGTCGGTGGTGCGGCGGCCGGAGACGTCCTCGTAAAGGAAGTGCGAGCCGACGAAACTCGTGCGCTTGTCGCTCGCCGCGATGCGCTTCAGGAGGTCCAGAGCCGGCATGTAGAGCCACCGGTCGTCGTCGCGGTCGAGGTGCTTGTGGACCATGAAGGCCATCTTGTTGACGTCGGCGGGACGGTGGAAGTAGACGTAGAACGTCTGTCCGCCGGTAAAGGCGTCGTCCTTGGCGCCGTCGGGCGGGTCGTCGCGCCGCAGGATGGTGAACTCGCGAGAGCGGGTGCGGCCCTGGCCGTCGGTGATGGTCATCGACACCTGGGCCCGGCCGTCGGCGCCCTGGTAGTAGGCCGCGTGGTTGGTCTTATCGACGATCTGCTGGACCGAGAGGTCGGCCTCGGCGGCGCAGGCCGCGCCGGCCAGCAGCACCAGCAGGCTCGCAGCGGCAATCAGACGGGTGTGTACGTGTGAGCGGTTCATTGTGACGTTCCTCCTCGCTCAGCCGGTTTCTCGGCGTCGAGGCGGCACCGCTCGCGGCGCGACATCAGGCCGCAGACGACCGCCAGCACGCCCACCACCGGCAGGCTGGCATACGTAAGCGTGGTCCAGCCGACCGCAAAGAAGAGGCCGATATTCAGGGCCACCAGTCCCACGGCGGTGGCGCCGGCCACTATGCACGTGGCGCAGTCGCAGGTGATGCAGCAGGGGCGCGTCTCGGGGAACACGAGCGGCCGGAGCACGCGGAGCAGAGCCGGCAGGATCAGCAGCGTCGCCACACCCGCCAGCACCAGGATCGCCGCCATGAACACGCCGACCGTCTTGTACGCCACGAGGTGGGCCGCCAGCAACGGCAGGAAGCCCACGCCCACCACCACCACGTTCCGCGTGATGGCCCGGGCCGGTTCGCCGAAGACGTGCGGCACGGCCGTCTTCCAGGAACCGTACTTCTCCTGGGCAGCGCGGCTGCGGGCCAGGAAGTGGATGGCGTAATCGATCGCCAGGCCGAGGGTCAGGCTCGACAGGACCGCCACCGGCATGTCGTAGTCCTTGCCCACCAGGCCGATGATGCCGTAGATCACGCCCACGGTGATCGTCAGCGGGATCATCGACAAGAGGCCCCACAGCCCGCTGCGGAACAGGATGATCATCATCAAGAGCACCACCAGGAACGAGCCGAGGAACGCCGAGAGCATGCCGCTGACCATCTTGTCCTGCCAGATGACGTTGATATAGGTGAGGCCGAACCATTGGTGCGCGAGCGGGACGGGAGGCTGGTGCTCGCGAACGTAACGGTCTACGGCCTCCACGACCTTCTGCATGTCCTGGTTGTCCCCGCTCTTGAGTTGCACCCACAACGAGGTCTTGCGGAAGTGGACCGATGGCTCCGACTCGTCGCGCGTGACGAAGTGGGCGAGATCCTGAGGCCGGTGGCTCGACTCGAACTGGATGAGGCACTGGGCCACGGCAGCCGAGGAGTCCGGCACGCGGAAGTACTCGGCCTTGCCCTCCATCAGTTCGCGGTAGACGGTCTTCGTGATGTCGGCCAGCGAGTTCGACTTGCCCACCACGCCGGTCTTGAGCAGATACCGCTGGAGGTCTTCGATCCATCGAAGCGTTTCGGGCTGCTTGAAGGTCTGGCGCGCCTGCTGCTCGGCGCCGATGAAGAGGGCGGCCTGGTCCCAGGCGTCGGCCTTCTCGCCTTCGGCCTCATCCAGTTGCCCCTCGGCAAAGGTCGAGAGGCGGGCAAGGAGTTCGTCGGGCGGCGCAGTGCGGACGCCGTCCGGCACCCCCTCCAGCGGCACGCCGCCCCCGGCCTTCTGCGCCACGGTTTCGAAGGCGTCCGGCGCCGCCGGGTAGCCGGCCTGGAGTTCCTTGCCGCGGGCGCGGATACGCTCGGCCAGGCCGGAGGCGAAGCCGGCGGCGTCTTCCGTCCGTTCGGCCGGCTCCAGTTCCAGGTACGCCATGTACGTGCCGCCGAAGTGGCTGTTGAGGACACGGTCGGCCACGCGGATGGGATGGCCGGCCTCGAACCAGCGGATCGGGTTGTCGTTGATGCGGATGAGGCTGATGCCATAGACCGCCACAGCAATCGCGACGGCGCTGCCGACCAGGATGAGCGGGGCGAAGCGGTGCGTCCCTCGCCCCACGGCCACCAGCAGCCGGGAGACGGGCGTCCGGGCGTGGGCCGCCTCCTCTCCCTTCTTCAGCCCGAAGTTCTCCAGACGACGGGCCGGGATGAACATCACCGAGGCCGGGACGAACGTGACCGTCAGCACCCACGCCGTCATCACGCCGAATGCCGTGTACAGGCCGAACACCTGAACCGGCGGAATCGGCGCCAGGGCCAGCGAAGCGAACCCCGCCGCCGTCGTCAGTGACGTGTACAGCATGGGCGTGAACAGCGTGTCCATGACGTGCAGGACCGTCTGCCTGCGGTCCTTCGTCTCCTGGTACCGGTCGAAGAACTCCGACAGGATGTGAATCGAGTCGAGCACCGCGATAGGCATGATGAAGATCGGGATCATCGAACTCATGATGTGAATCGTCTGGCCGGTCGCCACCAGGAGGCCCATCGTCCAGATCACCGAAATAAGAGCCAGAATGAGCGGCTGGACGATGAGCAGCAACTTCCGGAAGAACACAAACAGCAGGATGAAGATGACCAGCATCGCCAGGGGCGCCGAGATGGCCATCTGCGTGAACATCTCCACGCCGAATGTGTCCTCGGCCACCGGGAGACCGGTGATGTGGAACGCCTCGGGCCCGCCCAACTCCGCGATCTTCTCGTGAAGGGCGGTCGTGACGCGGTACGTGAGGTCCTTTCGCGTCAGCGGCAGGTAGATGGCCAGGGCGTGCCCATCGTCCGAGACGAGCGTGCCGTTCAGGAACGGGATGTTCCGGGCCTTGTCACGGACGGCGAGGGCCTCGGCGTCGGTGGCGGGGGGCTTGGGCATGAGCCACTCGAACTTGACCGCCCCCAACCCCCCCTGCTCGATGTTATCGACCGTCGAGGGGGCGATGACGTCGGCCCCCACCACCCCTTCTTTCTCCGACGGATCATCCTTGCTCGGCCAGCGGAGCGACTTGGCGAACTCCGTAAGCCGGTAGACCTTCCCCAAGGATTCCGGGTTGAACACGCCCTCCGGATGCGCCTCGTTCACGACGCCCACAACCACCATGTCGTAGAGCGAGAAAACCTTCTTCATCCGGTCGTGGAACACGCGGACCGGCTCGTCCTCCGGCAGCATGTTCTCCGGGTCGGTGTCCACCTTGACCGCATTCAGGAACGGAAGGGCCTCCGGCCAGAGGCTCGGCGCCCCCGCCACGGCGATGAAGGCCACCGAGATGAGGACCGCCAGGGCCACCACCAGGACGGGATGCTCCACCGAAACCCGGACCATACGCATACGCATCGTCACTGGAGGACCTCCTTACGCTCTCCGTCGCGGGTCATGGCGCCGGTGGGTCAGGCGTCGGCGCAAACCCACATGGCCGCAGGAAGACTTTCAGCGGCCAGCGGCCCCGCCCGGTCATCATCTGGACGCTTGTCATGTCAATCTCGTCGAGGTCCGGCCGCTGGGCCGATCACCAGTTCTCCGCAAGCAACTCGAAGTGCGCCCGCGGATGGGCACAGGCGGGGCAAACCTCCGGCGCCTCGGGGCCTTCGTGCAGGTATCCACAGTTGCAGCAGCGCCACATCACCGGCTCGTCCTTCTTGAAGACCTTGCCCTCGTCGATGTTCCTGGCGAGGGCCAGGTACCGCTTCTCATGCTGCTTCTCGGCGACGGCGATGGCCTCCATCGCATCGGCAATCTCGCCGAAGCCTTCCTGGCGAGCGGTCCTGGCGAACTCGGGGTACATGCTCGTCCACTCGTGGTTCTCGCCGGCAGCAGCGGCCCTGAGGTTCTCGGCCGTTTCGCCGATGGTGCCGAAGGGGAAGGCGGCCGTGATCTCGGCCTCGCCGCCCGGCATGAACTTGAACAGGCGCTTGGCGTGTTCCTTTTCCTGGTTCGCCGTTTCCTCGAAGATGGCCGAGATCTGAACGTAGCCTTCCTTGAGGGCCTGGCTGGCGAAGTAGGTGTAGCGGTTGCGTGCCTGCGACTCGCCTGCGAACGCCGCCATCAGGTTCGTCTCCGTCTTGCTCCCCTTAAGTCCCATGGTCTCGCTCCCTTTCTACCGTGCCCTTTTCCTGCTGCGCTTGGCGGACTTCCGGCAGTCCGCACACAGACCCTCGAATTCCAACTGGTGGATGAGGATCTCGAAATCGCTCGTACGCGACGCCGGCGGCCAGATGCTCCCCCGGCCTTTGCAGCACCTCCAGGATGGCGCGCCGCCGGCGCGTCATGCGAAGAGCGGGGGCCGACTTGTCCGACAGTTTCTTGTTCATGATAGTAACCACTACTGACTATAGCGCCCTCCCGGCGGGGTGTCCAGGGCGTCTTGGGGAGAATCTCCGGCACCGCATGCACGGGGCGTGGCAACGATTTCTGGCGGGGCCGGCGCCGCTTACTGACCTCGCGCGGCT
>DATKXP010000384.1:0-6818 GCA_035529015.1 Phycisphaerae bacterium
CTCGAAGCCGATGTACCACGGTTCCCAGTAGTTGACGTTGGGCCGCTTCTCGTCGAAGACGATGCCGGGGTCGCTGGCGGCCACGCAGGCGAACTTCTCGTAGAGCGCCGCCGCGAACATCGCCCACTTGCCGCCGAACGAGTGGCCCACCACGCCGACGCGCTTCGGGTCCACCTCGGGCAGCGTCGCGAGCGCCTCGTAACAGTTGGCCGCCACGTACGCCAGGCGCGACAGCGGCTGGACCTCGGCCCCGCCGCCGTCGGTGTAGGCGCGCGGCCATCCGATCGAAAGCGACACGAACCCGCGTTTCGTCAGGCCGTAGCCGAAGGCCCGCGTCTCCTTGCCGGGCGCGAGGCCCGCGCCCGTCTCGGCATCGTAATAGACGACCAGGGCCGCGGGAAACGGGCCGTCGCCGTCGGGCACGAGCAGGTAGCCTTCCCACGTAACGCCGGGGGCGACGGGCAGGCGGACCTTCTTCTGCGTGAAGTCCTCCCGGCGCGTCGTCTCGAGGCACTCGATGGCCGGCTTTTCGACGAGCGGCGGCCACGGCCCCATCACCTGGTGCCAGTACGCGAGGATCTCCTCGCGGCGTTTCTGCCAGTCGGCCGGCGTCTTGACGGGGCGGCCGTCGTCGAAGACGAGCGGCGAGCGGTAGTCGCCGAGGTCGCCGGCGAACTCGGGCGGCGGTTTGAAGAACGGCGCGATCCGCTTCCACGCCGCTTCTTCCGACGGCGCTGCCGACAGGCGCGACGCCGCGCCAAGACCGATCATCACGACAAGGATCAGCCACCAGCCGTGCGGCATCATCGCGTGCTCCTTTCCCGAGGGGGTGACCATGGCCGCACTTGCGTGGCCATGCTACCCGGCGTTCCAGCATCGGTGCCCCTTCCCGTCGGCGCGGGCGCCGACGGCTAAACAGGTACAACAGTGGCCATACCACCCGGCCAGGGGCGCCACCCGGCACCCGACCAGGGGCGCGGCTCATTCTTCCGACGCGCCGGCGCCCCACGGCGCGGCCGCCGCCTTGGCTTCCTCGCCATAGACCTGCGACACCTGGAGGCCGCTCGCCTGCGACGTGTAAAAGATGCGGCCGTTCGAGACGACGCCGCCGACGCACTCGCGGCTGTCGATGGCCGGCCCGGAGGTCACCAGGCGGTTTCCCTGCGCCAGGTCAATCATGTCCATGTTCGCGCCCATGACGTACGGCTCGGAGAGGGCGAACCGCGTGCAGGCGTACCCGTAGTTGAACCGCGAGACGATCTTGCCCGTCTCCCGGTTGAGGACGTGCCCGTCTTTGCCGGAGGCGTTGGTGAAGACGTACTTCTCGCCCACCGAGACGACGTTGACGGCCGACCGGACGGGCTCCGATTGCCAGACGAGCGACCCGTCGCGGGCGTCCAGGCACCACACGTGGCGGTCGTCGGTCTTTTCGTGGGGCTTGTTGTACCCGCCCAGGTACAGGCGTCCGTCCTTGCCGGAGATGGTGCACCCCGCCGTCACGGAGTACTCGGTGGTGGTCCAGCGGACCTTGCCGGTGGCGGGGTCGAGGGCGGCGGTGAGTCCCTTCGGCCCCGGCTCGCCGCGGCGCCTGGCCGCGTAGCCGAAGAAGGTGGAGTAGTAGAGGGTGTCGCCCATCAGGCATAGTCCCGAATCGTTTCCGCCGGAGCCGGCGTCTGAGAAGTCCCGCCGCCACACCTCTTTGCCCGTCTCGATGTCCCAGGCGCGGATGTGGGGCAGGTTGTCCTTGGGGTAATACGGGTTGTCGTGGGTGTAGATCCAACTCATGATCTCGGCGCCGTCGGGCGCCTCGACGGGTTCGCCCTTGAAGATGAAGGGCTTGGCGGTGCCCTGGGCCGCATACTTGCCGGACCCGAACATGAAAATGGCGAGGTTCCTGTAGACGACGGGCGGCTGCTGCCGGCTCCAACTCGGCGAGCCCGTGAAGGGCGCCTCCCACAGCAGTTTCCCCGTGGCGGCGTCGAGGCAGCGCAGGCGCGACTCCTTCATTCCGGCCTGCGGCACCAGCAGCCGTCCCTTGACGTAAAGCGGAGACGTGAACGAGAGATAGACGTCGGGCCAGTACCGGCCCCAGAGCAGGCGGCCGGTCTCCTGTTCCACGGCGAAGACCCGGCCTTCGGCGGTGTGGGTGTACATCCGCCCCCCGCCGCATACGGGCAGGTGCTTGAACGTGCCCTTGTACCGGCGAATCCACTTGATGGCAAAGGGCGGCCCTGCGCCCTGGTCGTTGGCGTTCGTGTTGGCCCAGTCGGCGTAGTTGGTGAACCAGTCGTACTTGGGGTCCGCGCGGGCGCTCGTGAGCGGGCTGCGGATCGTCTCCAGACCCAGGTCCTTCGACGGCAGCGCCGCCTTGCCGCCCGGCCCCAGCACGTACAGGTACCCGTCCTCACAGCCGAACCAGACGCGGCCGTCGCACACGGCGACCGGCGCCGAGACGGCCTTGCCGAAGGCCGTCGCAAACGACCAGACCTTGCCGCCGCCCGACAGCGGCACCACGTACAGCCGGCCGTCCAGGCCGCCGTACACCCCGTGGTCGCGGAGCAGAATCGGCGGCGCGATCGACGGGTAGCCGCCCAACTGCTGCGCTTCCTCCCGGCCGGGGGAGTGCTTGCAGAACCCGAAGCCCGCCTCCGGCCGGCACCGGTACACGTCGCGGCCGCGCACGCTCACCGAACAGAAACTCAGCAGCCCCGGCAGGTGGATGGCCGTCTGGGTGCCCGGCACGAACTCGGTCTCGACCTTGCCGTCGCGGAGCCTCAGGATCTCGACGCGGCCGGCGTTGTCGCGCCGGTGCCACTGCCGGTAGACCGCTCCATCTTCGCCGATGCACTGGCCGAAGGTGGCGGGGTACTCCTTGCCGGCATAGGCGGGGATGAGGCCGACCGGGCCCGGTTCGGCCTTCGCGCCGGCATCCTTCAGCCAGACGGTCCGGCCTCCCGCCGGCACCACGACCATCCCCTCGTGCGCCGCGACGTTCATCGAGCAGCAGAACGCGTCGCGCCACGTCACGCGGCCCTTCTTGTGTGCGAGCCATTCCGCCCCGCTCCATCGGTTGCCGGGGAACTTGAGGACCTCCTTCACGAAGTCCCACGTCCAGCAGACCGTCCCGTCGTGCCGCAGGGCGTAGACCCGCGCCCCGAGTGTGGCAAAGTAGACGCGGTCGCCCGCGACGACGGGCGTGCTGAAGACGGGTTCGCCGCAGGGAATTGTCCTGACGATCTCCCCGCTCTCGCGATCCAGCACGCAGTACGCCCCGGCCGTCGTGCCCAGGTGCAGGTAGCGGCCGGCGACGGCGGGGGAGGAGACGTTATTGCAGTTCGCGGCGCCGCCCGGCGTCGCGGTCTTCCAGACGACGCGCAGCGTCTCGGTGTCGATGCAGAACGCCACGCCGGACCCGTCCACGGCGTACACGCGCCCGTCGGCCACGACCGGCGCCGTGAAGACGGCGTCCGTCAGGGGCACGGCCCCGACCAGACCGAGGGGCGTTGTCACGCTCCGGTCGGGCACGTTGCCCGAATGGCCGGCGTCGTACTTGAACTGGAGCCAGTCCTCCGCCTGCGCCGCTGCGGTCCCACAAGACAGACAAGGCAGCAGGAGCGCAACCGTCCATGCCATGAATCGTTGCATCGTCCGTTTCCTCTCATCTGCTGCGCTTGGGATGGGCCAGGTAAAGCACCGCGTCGGCGCTGAAGGGGGCCTTGAAGAACGGGGCAATCGCCCGCCGCGCATCGCCGTCTCGCGGCTGGGCGCCAAGGGCAACCGCCGCCCCCGTGCCGGCCATCCGCAAGACGGTCATCGCCGCGCCCCACCAGGTCATCGCACGCCCTCCACCTGGCCCGTCCGCCAATCGAAGGTCGCCGTGCGGCCGCCGACCGCGAAGGTCCAGGCGTCGCCGTCCGCGCGGAGCGAGACGGGGGCCGGGTCGGCGCCCTTGGTGGCCCACGAGAGGGCCACCGCGCTTCGCCACGCCCGGCCTCGCCGCCGCAGCCGGACCGTCAGCATCTGCTCGCCGTCCTCGCCGTGTCGGCCCGCAACGTCCAGAGGTTCAGCCGCGACGGCGGCGCCCTGGGCCGTCAGGATCTCGATCCGCAGGGCGCTCTTCTCGCCCCGTGTCACAAAGGCGTCGCCCCGGCGAGTCGCCGCCTGCTGCTCGGGATGATAGCGAAGTTCCAGGTCGGTTTCCTCCTCGGCGGCCACGTCGTCGATGACAACCAGCACATCGGGCTTGAGGAAAACGAGGTGGCGGACGTACCGGTTGAGCCCCGCCTCGGGCGGATACGCCGCGGTGGCGTCGCCCGCGATGTGGTCGAGCGTCGGCGTGCTGTCGGCTCGGAGGATGCGCGGCCGGGCCTTTTGCCGCAGGCAGGCCGCGCCGTCGAACCACATGCGTCCCTCGCCGAGTTGCCCCTTGCCGCCGACCAGCAGCGTGTTGTGCTGGCCGGTGCGTTTGGCGCGGTAGCCGTCGTCGCGGACCAGCCATTCGCCGCACGCGAACACGACGAAGTGGTTCGCGTCGGGGTGGACGTGCCCGCCGCCGGGGTCGTAGGTGAACCGCTCGACGGCCTCGTGTCCGATGAACGGCCCGCACTTCAGGACGACGAGTGCCTCGTCGCCCGACCAGCCGCTTCGGGCGCTCACGATGCCCATGTCGCGGAAGTGGCGAAGCGTCGGACGGTCGGTCGGCGGCCGGGCCTCAACCGTCGGGTCGAACCAGACGAGATTCAGCCACGGGGCGCCGGCGGCGGCGATGTTGGCGCCGGCGACCTCGCGCGCCAGCCACTGGGCGTGCCCGTCGCGGTACAAGACCGCCAGACGGCGCAGCAGGTACTCCGGCCCGTACCAGTTGCCGCGCGGGCAGTCGGCCAGGTCGACGATCGAGTTACGGGGCGTCCACGCCCGGCGGGGCAACGTGAGGTACTGCGCGTAGGCGGCCGTATTCCGCCACCAGGCGCCGCCGTGCAGGTCCACGCCCAGCAGGTCGCGCGCCAGGTGCATGAACTTCAGGAGGTACTCGGCGCCGTACTGCCAGTAGCCGACACCCTCGTGGCTGGCCCCGTCGGAGCCGAGCGACTCCATCGTGCGGCGAAACTTCTCGAGCGGCAGGCCGACCCACCCCGACGCGCCCTCGACCTCGTCGAACACCGCCAGCCCGGCAGCCGCCAGCCCGCACACGTTGACCCAGAGATGGTTCTGAAGGTAGGCGCGTTGCCACCAGGCGCGTCCGGTGGCAGCCGCGTCGAACATCGCCCCGCCCCGCCGCACGAGCGTCGCGCGAATCGTCTGCCGCGCCTCCGCCCCCAGGTCCTGGTAACACCAGTCGTACACGATGGCCAGGCCGAAGAGTTGGTGCCCCGCCGCGAGGTCCATGCCGTCGATGCGGCCGAGGCCCCACGTCTCGTAGCCGCACGAAGCGAGGGCCCACGCCCTGGCGGCGTCGAGATACCGCTTCTCGCCCGTCAACCGGTAGGCCATCGCGAGGGTCGGCATGGCGTTGCCGACCCCCCGCTGCCAGAGTTGCTCGTCGCCGCTGTAGGGGTCGTGCCGGACGTACTTGGGCGGGCCGCCGCGGGCATACCGGTCGGCGAGGGCCTTGAGTTCGTCCCACATCGGCTTGTGCGTCGAGCGGATGGCGCGGCGGAGCGCGTCGAACCCATCGGCCGTCAGGTACAGCCGCGGGTGGACGCCGCGCACCTTTGACAAGCCTTCGGGAAGCGGGTCCAGAAGGTACTTGTCGAAGACCGTGAGCCGCTCGATGGGCTCGAGGCGCACGTCGTCGAGTCGTGCGTCGATCTCGCAGGGCCCGGCGGTGCCCTTCTCGAGGGCCAGCCAGCCTGAGACGACACCCTTGGGCGCGCGAAACTCGGCGACCAGACGCTGCCACGTACCCATCCGCGCCGGGTCGTAGGGTTCGGTCGAGGCGCGTCCGAGGGCCTCGCGGCGGTCGGCGCCCACGAACTCGCACTTCAGGTACGGGGCCGGCGTGGCCGGGCCCAACGTATCGACGCGCAGATGCGCCGACAGGCGGTACAGGCCGCCCGGCGTCATGGGCCGGGGCGGCGAGGTGACGTAGTTCCACCCCACTCGGATCGGGCCCCGCACGTGCAGCGATCCACGGCTGGCAGGGGTCGCGCCGGCGGCGGCGCGGGTGACGGCAACCGTCTCGGCCCGCGGCCGCCATCCGGCCGCGTCGGCCTCAAAGTCCCAGACGACGGGGGGCTCGGTGGCGGCGACGGCCGAAACCGTCGCCCCGATGACGGTGACAATCCGTGCGACGAAGCGGACCATGGCGGCTTCCCCTCAGGGGTTCGACCTGAACGACGGCGTGAAGCGAAGCACGGCGTCGCCGGCGAAGGGGGCCTTGAACTCGCGGCGGGCGCCGCCGACGGCCGAGTCGTCCTTCACGGTCTTGCCGGTCTTGGGATCGAACCACTCGGCCACGAGCGGACCGGGCGTGGCCGAGAGGTCCACGGTCGCCTTCCCGCCGTCGGGCAGGTAGACGAGGCACTCGGCGCTTTCTTTGCTCGCCTGGGCGAGGCAGTACCCGGTGGAGGCGAGTTTGCCCTGCGGCGTCATGGCGGCCAGGTTCATCCGCCGCGCGAGGCGAAGGACGTCGCCCATGGCCCGCCGCAGCGCCGGCCAGTTCTGGGGCTGGCGAAGGTCCAGGACTACCCCGTCGTACGGGTCCATGAAGATGGGGTTGAGGCCGCGCAGGAACGATTTCCACACCCACCGGTAGTCGCCGCCGATGCCCCACAGGTGGTCGGTGTCGGTGACGATGACCTTGCTGCCGTCGGCAGGCG
>DATKXP010000385.1:0-5340 GCA_035529015.1 Phycisphaerae bacterium
TCCGGGTCCCCGGCGAGGCAACGACGGATGGACCGCCGACAAGATCGTGCCCTCCAACTGGATGCTCAGTATCCTGCGCCGCGGCCGGGGCGCGCCGGAAGCCAAACCCGGCGAGACCGGCACGTACGTCGTCACGCTGCACCACTGGCTCGGCGGAGACGTGTCGCTCGAGGAGTTGGACGTGCCGCTCAACGTCAACGTCCGCTCGGGCGCCGAGATCGAGAAGTTCGTGGCCCAACACCAGGCCAAGCAGAGCCTCATGCGGAGAAGCGACGAAGCGAAGCCCGGCAAGTGACTCACGGGAACCCGCCTTACGGCATGCGTGCCGGACGAGAAAGGAGCCATCATGAAACGCCAGGCAGTGCGTCTGATTCTCGGCTGCATCGCGATGGCGGCCTGCTGCACGGTCGCCCTGGCCCTGGGCGCGAGCCATCCCAACGACCAAACCTGCTCGAACAAGGAGTGGCCGGCGGGGCTCAGTGACATCGTCAACACCAAGGCCCGCGTGTGCGGCTTCTTTGTCAACGCCAACGACTGGTTCTACTTCAAGGGCGACACCAAGGCGTTCAACGGCGTGCTGGCGGCCTATGGGAAGTTGAAGGACACTCCCCTGCTGCTCGTCCTGCACCCGGGGCGCGGCACGGCCCGCGAGCCGTGGGACAAGGACAAGAGCGTTCCGTGCGAGTGGTCGCTCACCATCCAGCGCCGCGGATGGGGGGCGCCCGAACCCAAACCGGGCGAAACCGGCAAGTACGTCGTCGCGCTGCACCTGTGGCTCGGCGGCGACGTGGCGCTCGAGGAGTTGGACGTGCCGCTGAACGTCGAGGTGCAGTCCGGCGCCGAGATCGAAAGGTTCGTCGCCGAGCACCAGGCCAAGCAGAGCCTTATCCAAGAGGACGCCCCCTCACCGAAGGGCGCCGGCAAGAAGCCCTCCCCCGCGCCGTCGGCAAAATAGGGCCGCGCCGGGACTCCTCCTCGTGGTATAATACGCATCGAGCCCGGCGAGCGGGCGATGCGGTCGCTCGTCCTAACGGGACGGGAGGAAAGTCCGAACTCCACAGGGCACGGTGGTGGGTAACGCCCACCGGCCGCAAGGCCAGGGAAAGTGCCACAGAGAACAGACCGCCGATGACCCTCCGTCGCCAAGGCTATGGAGGGAACAGGCAAGGGTGAAACGGTGCGGTAAGAGCGCACCGCCCGTGTGGCGACACGCGGGGCACGGCAAACCCCACCGGGAGCAAGGCCAAATAGGGGACCCTTGGCGCGGCCCGCGCAAGATGGGTCCCGGGTTGGCCGCTTGAGCCGTCCGGTAACGGACGCGCCCAGATAAATGGCCGCACCCGCCGACGCCTCGGCGAAGGCGGGCTACAGGATTCGGCTTACCGCCCGCTCGCCGGCTCTTCCTTTGTTTCCCCGGCCCGGATAGACGGGCACCGCCGCGGCACCGCTCAGCGTTTGGACGCGTCAGGTTTCGGCCGCACGACGTTCGCCTGCCCGGTCGCCCAGCCTCGGACGGCCTCCAGCCGCTGCGTCCCCTTGGCGAAGTAGAAATCGTCCAGCGATTCGAGGTGCCGGCGGGCCTTCGCGTCCCGCGCCTGTTCCCAACCTTCGACGGGCCGGACGATTCTCAGGCGCGCCAGTTCCCCCGTCAGGGCGTCGGCAATCAGGCGGTGACCCGCGATGGTGGGGTGCACGTGGTCGATCAACAGGTACCCGCCGGGGATGCCGTCCCTGCTGCGCTGCGCGAAGAGGTCCCACACATCGACCAGCGGCGTGCCGGTGCGGCGAGCGATGTCCAGAATGGCGTCGTTCATCGGTTCGAGGATCCGCAGCGGACACACGTCGAGTTCCTTGGCCCGCGTGTACGCCTTCCGCGCCTCGGCGGTCCTCTTCAGGGCATCGTAACACTTGGCCAGCGAATAGTGCAGCCCGGCATACTGGTCGTCGATGGCCGCGGCCTGCCCGAGCAGTTCGACGGCCTCGCTGACGTCGGTGCCAAATTGCGCCTCGGCCTCGCGGCAAAGCGACTCCCACCGGCGCTGCTCCCGGGCCGCCAGGCCGTCGCGATGCTGAGACTTCAGCGGCGGCGCGTCGCGCAGGTTACAGACGGGGTTCATCAGAATCATCGCGACACCGGCGCTGCGGGCCATCTGCACCATCCGCCCGACGTTGAAGCGGAAATGCTCGATCACGTCGCGACGCCATTTGTCGTCGCGGTGGTACCGCCCGAACCCGTCCCGGTAATCAAGCATGGCGTCGGTTTCCGCCCCCAGGACGGGCCGGTCGCCGCGCGCTGTGGCCCGAGGCGACCCGGCCAGATACACGTAGCCTTCGCGCACGAGGTTGTACGTCCTCGTCTGCGTGAGGCGTTCCCAGGGCCAGGCCACGGCGCGCGGCATGTCCCGGATATGGCCGTACTCGCGGTCCTCCAGGAACTCGTTGTGCCCCGTGTAGAGGATGACGAGGTCCGGCTCGTAGCCGAGAACTTCCTCGAGAATCGGGACCAGGCGGTAACTGGCGTAGGAGATGCCGCCGCAGTTCACGACCTTCCATTGGCGGCGCGGGTCGGCCGCCTGTAGGTTGAGTTGCAGCCACGTGGTAAACGACGTCTCGATGGCGAACGGCCGCCCCTGGACCGTCGAGCCGCCCAGGCAGAAGATGCGGAACTCGTCAGGCCCCTTCTCTGCCGCAAA
This sequence comes from Phycisphaerae bacterium, assembly GCA_035529015.1. GTDB lineage: Bacteria > Planctomycetota > Phycisphaerae > FEN-1346 > FEN-1346 > JAUVZF01. Next base: position 2,694 of record DATKXP010000385.1, read on the forward strand.
CGAGTCGGGCCGAAAGAACCCCTGACGCGACTCGGCGATTTCGTAACGCGCCCCGTCGGCGCTGGGCACGAACAGCGGATGGACCGCGCTGAATCCCACGAACGGGTCGTCGCGGCAGGTGGGCCGGCCCCAGTCAAGGGCCACAAACACGATCTCGGCCGCCACGAACGGCGCAAGGCCGACCAGGACGGCGCCGAGGCGCAGCAGGAGCCCCCGCCATCGGCCCAGACGGTCCCGCGGGGTCGTGCAGCCTGCACACGTCACGGCTTCGCCTTCACCCCGAGTTTCGCGAAGAAGAACTTCACGTACTCATCGATCGGGTTGCGGTCGGGATAGTCCTTGCGGAACTTCAGCACGCACTCGACGCCGAGCCGGTCGAGTTTCTCCTTGAGGACAATGCCGAACTTCGGGTGGTGAATGTGCTGCCCGCCGCTCGAATTCGGGGGCAGCGGCGTATTCGCCTGCGGGTAGAACAGCATGACCGGCGCGTCGCCGGCCGTGGCGTGGTTGATCGCCGACGCCTCTTCGAACAGGGGGTGGAACTTCGGGTCGTCCACATCCGCCGGCCCGGCCATCCCGAAGAAGGGAATCAGCGCGCCCTCGACATCGTTCGTGTCGAACAGTTTCTTGATAAACCGCGGATCGTACGACGACTGTGCCCCATACACGACCGCGGCGCTGAGGCGCGTGGACTGGCGCGCCACGGGGTCGGAACTCGACGGGTCGGCCAGGTCGTCGTGGAAGGCGAGCCACATCGAGATGCCCGCCCCCGCCGAGCCGCCCGTCGCGCCGACGCGCTTCGGGTCGATGTTGTACTTCGCCGCATCGTGCCGGATGAACTGAAGCGCCCTGGCACAGTCGTGCATCTGGGCGGGGAACGGCGCCACGTTCGTGAGACGGTAGTTGGCGGCCGCCACCGACACGCCGCCCGCAAGCAACTGCTTCAGAAGCGACGGGTTGATGGTACGCTTATCGCCGCCGCGGAACCCGCCGCCGTGGTAGTAGATGACCAGCGGGGTCGGACGGTCGCTCTTGGCCAGCCAGAGGTCGAAGACGTTCCGCTCGTGCGGACCGTATTTGACGTCGGCCAGATCGGGCGCGGGAATCGGGGGCCGCTGCTGCCGCCCGCCGGCGCCGGGCTGCCTCTCGCGCGCCGCACGGAAGGCGGCGTCTTCCTCAAGCGTGATGACGCCGTCCTGGTTGGCATCGACGCGGTCGAACAGGCGCCGTGCCCCTTCGGGGAGTTCATCGCGCGTGAGTTTGCCGTCCTTGTTGCGATCGTTGCGTTCGATGAACTGCTGCGACTGCTGCCTGGCGGCGTCGGCCGCGTTCGCCGGCCGCTCCTCGCCGGGCGTGACGGCAGCCCCCCCAAGCACAAGGCAGAACGCCAGAACTACGGCAACTCCAGTCCGCAGGCTGTTCATGGCCGTCTCCTGTCTCTACCCATAAGCCCGTTAGACCGCCGCAAAGACGCCCGGTGCACAAGCCGAGCACGGCCCCCGTCGCTCATCAGCACGTCCGCAGCATACACCTCAGCGTTTCTTGAGCGTCGCGCTGACACCCGCGCCGTTCATGAGCAGAAAGTTCGTTTCGAGGTCCTTGTTCGTCGTGATGGCGTCGAGGAACGGCTTCATGCTGCTCCCCTGTGATCGGACGTTGTGGGCCAGGATCAGCCCCCCCGGGCGCAGCAGCGGAAGAAGTTTGTTGAGGTAGTCGATGTAACCTTCCTTGTCGGCGTCGAGGAAGACGACGTCGATGGGCCCTTTGAGTTTGGAGACTTCCTTGTGGGCATCGCCTTCGACGAGCGTGACGATGTCCGCCACGCCGGCCCGCTCGAAGTTCTTGCGGGCCAGCGACGCCCGGCCGGCGTCGATCTCGTGGGTGGTCAGTTTGCCACCGGTGTTCAGCAGCCCCAGGCAGAACCAGGTGCCCGAAAAGCCGTTACTGGTGCCGATCTCAACGACGTGCTTCGCGCCGACGGCCTCGGCCAGAAGGCGCAGCAGCCGCCCGTCCTCTTTCGAGACGTTCATCATGCCGCGACGCTGATTTCTGTCCATGTCGTCGAGGACCTCGAGGATCTTCTTCTCCCGGTCCGTCTTGGCAAGCGGCGGGTTCTCGACGGGCGCAGCGGGGGCCGCGCTTCGGCCGGGCCGCATGCCTCGCGGCGGTCCGCCCGGGAACCCGCCCGGACCCGGGCCGCGCGCCGGCGGGCCTTCGGCCGCATCCAGCACAAGCACCACGGTCAGACCGACAAGGGCCGCCACCGCCACCAACAGCCAAGACGTTGCTCTCGACATGATTGCCTCCTCCCAGCCAGGTTCACCTTCAGAGTCGCGCCTATCGCACGCCGTTTCCACGGAAGCCTCAACGCGACCAGCCTACGGTTATTGCAGCATCGCGTCCACGGGATTCCACGACAGGATTGACGTAGGAAGTGGCCTGGAAACGCCGTTATACTAGTCCTGCAAGGCTACTTGATCCTTTTGTCCGTCTGGTGGCCTTCCCAGGCCACCAGGACCAGGCGTAAACCGCCGTCGCGGCGGCCTGGGAAGGCCGCCGCGCGGAACGTAGCGTCGTGGTGCCAAGCGGGCTGGGAAAAACCTCGCGCGGTCGGTTTCCGCAGCGATCGCGCCGGAGCCTCACCATG
>DATKXP010000386.1:0-2071 GCA_035529015.1 Phycisphaerae bacterium
GTTCTTCGAGGGTCTGCCGGAGGAACTGTTCGAGTCGGCCCGCCTCGACGGTGCCGGCCACCTGGCCCTGTACTGGCACATCGTGCTGCCGCTCTCGAAGCAGATCATCGCCGTCGTCGCCATCATGAACATCCTGGGCACATGGAACAACTTCCTGTGGCCGTTCATCACCAACACCGACCCCAAGTACCACGTCGTCTCGTCCGGCCTCTACATCATGGGCACGAGCCAGGTGGCCGAGAACTACTCGACGATGTTCGCGGCGTACCTGCTCTCGAGCATCCCGCTGCTGCTCTTGTTCATCTACGCCACGCGCCCGTTCCTTCGCGGCGTAGCCTCCGGCGCGTTCAAGGCGTAAGGCCACTTTGTCAACGCTGGGGCGCCGCCAGGCGAGTGGCCGCGCGGCGGGCATCCCTTCCCGCCGCGCGAGAGGGCTTGTGCGGTCCGTCAGAGCGGTGTCTTGCGCGGTGAGCAAGAATGCCCGCCGCGCAAAGGGCTGACTGGCACTGTAGGACTACTTCTCCTCGTCCTGCGGGGCCAGTTTCGCCGGCTCGGGCAGGGCGTACATCGGCAGGTACCGGTAGTAGACCTCCAGCGACAGGGCCGACATGGCCGTGGACATGATCTTGCCGCCCTTGCCTTTGGTCCACTGGCCCTTGTCGGGCCAACTGCCGGCGTCGTCGCCCTGGGTGATCTGGGTGGTGAGCAGCGCCGGCTTTATCGCCGCGTGCCACTCCTCCCAGATCGGGCCGCGATGCTGGTGAAGGGCCAGGCAGGCGTAGTACCAGTAGTAGTAGTTCGGGCTGCCCGGGTTGGGCAAGTTGCTCTTGAGGTAGGCCGCCGACCCCGCCTGCCGCTGGTCGGTCGGGAGCACACCCATCAGTTGGCGGCAGAACATGCCCTCGGCCGTCATCGCCGGCGACGGCTGACGGTTCTGCTGGTACGCGTACCGTCCCTTGAAGGGCCCGCTGGCCACCTGGTCGAGCCAGGCCCCCGCCAACTGGAACACGCGATCGGGCACCTCGATGCCCGCCAGGCGGGCGCTGCTCAGGGCCATCACCTGCCACCCGACCACGCTGGTGTCGTTGTCGTTGCTGCCCGGCCGGTACCGCCACCCGCCGAGCCGCTCGCTCTGGCCCTTGATGATGAAGTTCACCGCCTTCGCCAGCGGCTCGCGCAGCGCCGGATCCTTCGTCAGGCCGTACGCCTCGGCCAGGGCCATGGTGGCGATGCCCTGGTCGTACATGCCGTTGTTCGCGCCGCCCGTCAGGTCGCCGTCCTCGCCGATGTGATCGACGAGCCACTTGACGGCCTTCGCCATGACCGGCTGGTAGCCGTACGTGTCGGCCTGGGTGTGGGTGATGTTCCATCCGAAGAAACTGAGCATCGCAAAGCCGGTGGCGGCGATGTCGTGTCCCTCGGCCCCGCCGTGTTCCTGAAGCGACCACCTGCCGTCGGGTTCCTGGTTGCGTTTGAGCCAGTCGAGCGCCCGCGCGATGGCCCGTTCGGTGTCGTCGCCGCCGCCGCCGAACCGTGCCATGGTCTGCCGGTTCCGCCGGCCCAGGTACGGGTCGAGGCGGTCGCTGCCGTCTCCCCTTCCGGTGCCTTCGTCCAGGCCGCCGCCGAGCAGGACGTCGGGGCCGATGCCAAGCGCCGGAATCCGTTTCGTGAGCATCTCGCCCGGCCCTTTGAGTTCCGGCACGGCGCGGGCGGGCGGCGTGGCCTTGGCCACCGCCACGTTGTCGGAGCCCGCGACCTCGGGCAGGGCGCCCTCGGCCATCTCGGCGGGGCGTTTGTGCGGGCTGCCGTCCGACGGCTGAACCGCCCCGGCGGTCTTGCTGACCTGGTCGGCCGTCTCGACCGGCGTGACGGCCACCTCGACGGGCTCCGGCGTCTCGGTGCCCTTGTCGGCCTGCTTGGGCCCCTCCTCCAGTGCCAGGTCAACCGGCTTCAGGCGCAGCGCCGGCTTCGCCTCGACCACGGGCTTGGGCTTGGGCAGTTGCATCTGCTCGGCAATCTCGACGCGCTTCACCTCGGCGTGCACGTCGGCCCGTTCCATGACGAAGTCCGA
>DATKXP010000387.1:0-6910 GCA_035529015.1 Phycisphaerae bacterium
TTGTTGTACCTGGTGCGCAGGTCGGCGGCGTTCCGGAAATCGGAACTCTGGATGCTGGCGTGGGTGACCCACGGCCTGGTGTGATCGTACCAGGTGCGGCAGTTGTGGATGCCGCGCATGCGCCCGTAAGGATCGTGGTCGCGGATGATCTCGAAGAAGCGGTCCCAGTCGGCCATCGTCTTGCCGGGGATCTTCAGCATCAGATCATACTCGTTCGCGAGCGACCACCACACGTTGCGGTAGGCGGCTAGGCGGGCGACGACGTACCGCAGGTAGCGATCGTCGGTCTGGCGGTCCATCGACTTGAATCCCCAGCGGTCGTACGGGTGAAACAGGATGAGGTCGGCCTCGATGCCGAGTTTCATCAGGTCGGCGACGCGTTTCTCGAAGTGGCGGAAGAACTCGGGGTTGAACCGCGCAGAGTCCCAGTCGCGCGGCGGCTTGCCCTCGAACGGGTAGTACTTCGGCTCGTTCTGGTTGTAGGCGTACGCCTTGGGGAACACGCACATCCGGATCTTGTTGAAGGGGGCCTTGCGGAGCGTCGCCAGGGTCTGCTCCTCCAGGTCGTCCCCCTGGTGGACCCACGCGTAGCAGGTCGTGCCGATCTGGTAGTACGGCGTGCCGTCGGCGTAGGCGAAGTGGACCGTGTTGCGGACGCGTATGGGCCCGTGGTTGCCCGGCGACGGTTCGACGCAGGTGAAGGCGCCGGTCTTGGCGTCGAGTTCCGCCCGGTTGCTCCGGGTGGTGTAGGTCCACGTGCCCAGGGCGTCGGGCATGAAGCGGACGCGATAGACGCCGTCGCCGTCGTAGAAGCCCTGCGGCTCCAGGACGCGGTCGCCCTGCTTGAACCGGGCGCTGAGGGTGACGTCGGTGAACGGGTTGGCGGCCTTGGGGCCGTTCAGCACGAGTTCAAAGATGCCCCACCGCTCCGCCTTCTCGGCGCCGGCGACGGATGTGGCCATGACGGCGACTCCCGCGAGGGCAATCAGGACCAGCCTTCGCACCGCTCTTCACCTCCTGTGCTGTGCCCCGGACGGTCGTGCAGGCAAAACCCGGAACGAGCAGTCTACCAAACGGCCGCCCGCGCCGCAACATTGCCGCGGGTGCGTGCGTGTCGCGGGGGGAGACTGTGGAATCAGCCACGTGGTCCCCGGTCAGGCAAAAAGGGTCCTGGACCCTTTTTGCCGCGGCCCGTGCGTCAAGACGGTGTTGCATGCGCCGGCGGATTCGGTTATGGGGAAGGCGTGCCGGCAATGCCGCCGGGGTCCGCACAAGGAATGACGCGATGGACGAAGTCGATGCCCTGCGAGAAGAACTGGTGCATTACCGGACCGAGAAGGAGAAGATCCGCAGCATCGTCGGCCAGATCGGCGGCAAGACCAGCCGGCGCGTGCACACCGTTATCAACGGCTTGTTCCTGGTCCTGGTCCTGGCGGCGTTCCTGTTCGACGTCTTGCGGCACGTCATGGGGTGGGACATCCCTTACCTGCCGACGACGCTCGTGCTCGAGGTGGCCGTGCTTCTGGTGTCGCTGAAGATCATCTGGATGATCCACACGCAGTCGAAGGTGGACCACTTTCAGTTCTGGGTCCTCAGCACCATCGAGTTTCAGATCAACATGATGTCGCGGCGCCTCAACGACCTGTCCAAAGCCGTCGAGTCCGTCACGAAGGGGCTGGAAGGGACGGGGAGCGCAGACAGGGCCCCGTCTTCCGACGAATCCTGAGCCTCCCGGCCGCCATCCCGGTGGCCGCGCGCCGGCCGCTTACGCCTTCTTCCACAGGAAACTCCCGTAGAGTGCGGCCTCGCCGAGTTCTTCCTCGATCCGCAGCAACTGGTTGTACTTGGCGATGCGGTCGGTGCGGCAGAGACTGCCGGTCTTGATCTGCCCGGCGCCGGTGGCGACGGCGATGTCGGCGATGGTCGTGTCCTCGGTCTCGCCGCTTCGGTGGCTGATGACGGCGGTGTAGCCTGCGCGGTGGGCCATATCGACGGCGGAGAGCGTCTCGGTCAGGCTCCCGATCTGGTTGACCTTGATGAGGATGCTGTTGGCAACGCCTTCGGCGATGCCGCGCCCCAGCCGCTTCGTGTTCGTGACGAACAGGTCGTCGCCGACGAGTTGGACGTGGTCGCCGAGGCGGTCGGTCAGCGCCTTCCAGCCCTTCCAGTCGTCCTCGGCCATACCGTCTTCGATGCTTCGGATGGGGTACTTGGCCGTCCAGTCGGCCCAGAACTGGACCATCTGTGCGGCCGAGAGTTTGCGCTTCTCGCCGGCGAGGCGGTACTTGCCCGCCTTGTAGAGTTCGCTCGCGGCGGGGTCGAGGGCCAGCCAGACGTCCTTGCCGGGCGTGTATCCGGCGGCCTTGATGGCGCTGAGGATAAGCCCGCAGGCCTCCTCGTTGCCCTCCGCCAGGGCCGGGGCGAAGCCGCCTTCGTCGCCGACCGTTGTGGCGTACCCCTTCTTCCGGAGGATGCCCTTGAGGGCCTGGAAAACCTCACACGCCATCCGCAGGCCCTCGCGGAAGGTCGTCGCGCCGAAGGGCATGATCATGAATTCCTGGAGGTCGATGGCGAAGTCGGCGTGGACTCCGCCGTTTATGATGTTGCACATCGGCACGGGCAGGACGCGCGCCGACGGACCGCCGAGGTACCGGTAGAGCGGCAGAGCGGCCTCGGCGGCGGCGGCCTTGGCAACCGCGAGACTCACCGCCAGGATGGCGTTGGCGCCGAGCCGGCCCTTGTTGGCGGTGCCGTCGAGGGCGATCATCGTCTCATCGACGCCCACCTGGTCGCGGGCGTCCATGCCCACGACCTTCGAGGCGATGATGGCGTTGACGTTCTTGACGGCCTTGGTGACGCCTCGGCCGAGGTAACGCTGCCTGTCGCCGTCGCGGAGTTCAACGGCTTCGTGCTCGCCGGTCGAAGCGCCGCTGGGGACGGCGGCCCGACCGAAGGCGCCGCCTCCGAGTTCGACGTCCACCTCCAGCGTCGGCTTGCCGCGCGAGTCCAGGATTTCGCGGGCGTGGACACGGCAGATTGTGTTCGGCATGGCTGCGGCGACTCCTTCCCGAAACGCCGGCCGCCCCATCCGCCGCATCGTCGCGTTACTCGATCGGGTAAACCGGCAGTTGCTCGCGCAGGAGGCTGTAGATGGCCTTGTCCTGCTCGATGGCGCCGGCGGCCGTCTCGCGGAACAGCGCGACGAGTTCGTCGAAGTTCAACGCCTTGAGGCTCTCGGCATCCTTCCTGCCCTCGTCGGCGGTGTTGGCGGCGACGAACCTGGCCATGCTTTCGGCGGCCATTTCGCGGATGAGTTGCCAGAGTTCCTTGCCGTCGCGTGCGGCGATGGCGCGGCCGAGGGCGAGCGACATCGACAGGATGGCGTTCATGCCCAGTACGCCCTTGCGCTGCATGACGTGGATCATCTCGTCGGCGGGCGCGTCGGCGGCGATGCGGCCGGCCTTGATGGCCTCCCGTTTCTCAAGGGCGAGCAGTTCCCGGTCGGTTTCGAGCAGGTTGCCGAGGTCGGCCAGGCGCTTGCCGGTGAAGGCCTCAGCGAGGATCGTCTCGATGTGCTCGACGGCGGCCATACAGCCCTTGCCTTCGTAGCGGTTGGCGCGGCGCCAGGTCTCGGAGAGGGCATCGTCGTTCTTGGCGCGGATCTGGTCGGCGCCGACGGCCTTGGCGAATCGGTACGTGCCGTCACCGGCGTCCTTGAAGAGGTCCGGATACTTCCGCGTCAGATCGCCCGGCTCGATGATGCTGTCCACGTAGTGGATGGCTTCATCGACGCCGGCGCTGGTGCCCAGGGGGGTGGCCCCCTCGAAGCGAATGATGCCCCTGTGGCCGAGGAAGAGGGTGGCCCGTCCGGAGGGGATGCCGGCGTTGGTGGCCACCTCGGTGCCGCTGACGGCCTCGATGGCCAGCATCCGCAGCATGAGGCTGGTGATGTCGGCGCCGGCGGCGCCGGGGGCAAGTTGGGCATCGTCGCGGCCGGTGAGGGTCCGGGCGAGTTCGGTGAGATTCTTCTCGACCTCGGCGCGCTCGGAGTCGGTGACCTCTCGGCTGGTGGCCTCGGCCAGGGCGAGGATCTCCATCACCCGGCCGTACTTCTGGAGCCGCTCGGTGTTGGCCCCGCCGCCCGCCTTCAGACCCAGTGCGTTCATGGCGGTGGCGATCTCGGCCTCGAACGGGTCGTTGGGCGACTTGGAACGGTGCGAGACGACCAGGTCGCAGCCGTAGGCCAGGGAGGTCAGCATCGCCAGGACCGTTTCGCTGAGGGTGCCGATCTGGTTGGCCTTGATGAGCGAGGCGTTGATCTCGCCGCTCTTGGCGCAGGCCTCGATGTTCGAGTCCTTGGTGGTGACCAGGTCGTCGCCGATGACGAAGACCTTGTCGCCGAGCCCCTCGACGCCGGTGTCCGGGTCGCCGGTCATGAGCAGCCGCCACCCGGCATGGTCCAGTTCGCCGAAGCCGTCCTCGATCGAGAGGACGGGGACGTCGTCCTGTTCCATGCTCTGCCGGTAGAGTTCGAGGATCTGGTCGCGGCTCATGTCCACCTTGCCCTTGTCGCGCCAGAAGCGGTACATGCCGACCGAGTCGGGCTGGTCGGTCTCCTCGCGGTAGAGGTTTTCGAGTTCCGAGGCCGCCGGGTCGAGCGCGATGGCCACGTCGACGCCGGGCCTGTACTCGCAGTCGAGGATGGCCTGGCGCATCATCCGCCACATCCGCTGCTCGGGAACCTGGTCCTGAGGCTCCTTGTCGATGTAGGGGGCGATACCGCCCTCCAGCCCGACGCCCATGACCTTGGCGCCCGGTGCCGACTCGATGATCTCCTTGAGGCGGGTCTGGAGCCGGACGGTCATCTCCTGGGCGTCCTCGTACGTCTTGGCCGAGAGCGGCATGAACATGCCTTCCTGCATGGAGATGTTGCTTTCGGGGTACTCCTTCTCGGTGTGGCGTCCGCCCATGGCGCAGTTGCGGAACTGCCAGGGGGCGTTGACCTGCGTGCCGTCGGCCAGGGCGACCGTCTGCATGCGGGTCGTCAGGAGTTGCTGCTTGACCTCGGCCACGCGGTCGAGCCAGGTGCCCTCGGCGCGGGCGGCGCCGGCGCGGGCGGCCTTCTGGGCGGCGCGGCGTTCGCGCTCGCGGAACTCCCGCAACTTGCCCCGGTCCGCCAGGAACCGGTCCAACAGACCCACGAACGCCGGACACAGGAAAAACCGGCCGGCGTAGATGGCGTACTCGTTGCCGATGGCCAGGCCCACGCCGATGCCGACGGCCGCCAGCGGAAAGCAGACCGCCGACAGCCACCCGCTCCAGACGGGGGCGGCGGCAGCGACGGCCAGGTTGTACGGCGCGTCGGGCGCGTAGTTGCCGCCTTCTTTCTTGACGCCCTCGAACTTGCCCCACGGAATCAACAGAAGCATCCGCAGGTACCACCCTATCTTGCCGCCCTCCTGCACGATCTTGTCGGCGGCCTCCTGGGCGTTCTTGTTCAGGGCGGTCAACTTGACGGCCGTCAGGTAGTGCCCCATCTCGTGGATGGCGATGCTGATGTGCCAGGAGCAGTACAGGAAGATCAGCGAGGCGACCGTCTCCCAACTCAGAAACATGAAGTGGAGCACCTCGAACTTGAGGTTGGCGCCTGCGACCGCCCGTTCAGCGAGTTCGGCCACCGGCAGGCTCAGGACGCTCGAGATGAACGCCGCGTGGAACGAGACCAACTTGTGGTTCGCGATGACCCAGCCGCGCTCCAGGTACCCGCCCGCCTCGCCCGTGAGCGGTCGCAGCCCGTCGGACGAGTCCGCCCCGGTCCATGACCGGACGAACTCCGCAAGCCTCTCGTGCCCGCGCCTCATCATCGCTCGCATCGTACGTGCCATGTTTCTCTTTCCTTCTCCCGTGTGCATGCGCTTCTTGGATTCCCCTGCAAAACGATTGTCGGGGGCACCGGCCCCCGGCGCGTCCGGACCCAGGTTGGCCCCCTACGGCACCTGGGCCTCCGGCGTGCCTCCGGCTGCCGCTTCGCGGCTCCGATAGGCCTGGACCAGTTCCTCGCCGGCCAGGTCCCGGCACGCCTCGACGAACTCGTTGAACCACCCGAGGTCGAGTTCAAGCCGGCCGCACCCCACGCTGAACTCCAGGAAACGCGCCGCCGATCCCTCCGGTGCACCGTCCGCCGGACCCAGCGCCTGGTACCCCACAAACCCCATGTAAGCCTTGCCCAGCGCCGCACGTCCCGGAGGTTCCGGGCACCCCTCGGCCAGCGAGGCCGTGAAGGCCGTCCAGATCCGCGGCTCGCGGGAACTCAGATGCTCGTGGAACCAGTAGAACTGGTCCTTGCCCCACTCCGGGAACCGCGACAGCGGCCACGTGTCGGCCCGGCCCCAGTCAATCAGTCTAACCTGAATGTCTTCCCCGCGTCCGAGGATGAACACGTGGTCGGACCGCTCGTCGCCGTGGCAGAGGAGTTTGCCCTCCCCGGTCCGCATCATGGCGAGCAGCAGTCGGCTCAACGCCTTCGCGTAGGGCTCGTACTCCTCCGGCCCCGGCCGGCGGTACCGGATGTTCAGGCCTTCCGGGAAGAACTCCTCCACGAGGACGCCGTCTTGCGAGACGTCCAGGACCGCCGGACCGATTCCCAAGTCCGACGCGACCTCGGCACCCCAGGGCTCCGACCCATGAGGCGCCTTGATCCCGTAGGCGAGCGGCGGGTCGTCGCCGGCCGGCTCGCGTACCTCCACCACGTGAACCTGCCGCCGCCCGCCCTCGATCGTGCTGAAGGCCACCTCCATCTGCGCCAGGCGCCGGCTCGTCTCCTTGATGCCCAGGCGCCGGCACACGTCCTGCTCGATGGCGCGCCCGCGCCGGCGGTTCAACAGGATTGCTCTGTCGGACCGGGAGAGCC
>DATKXP010000388.1:0-5558 GCA_035529015.1 Phycisphaerae bacterium
CAGCGCAATGAACTCGCCCAACAAGTGATGGACAATCAGATGGCCCGCCTCCAGGCCGAGCAGGCTCAACTGGCCCGCGAGGCCACCGAGTTGGCCGAGAACGTGGCGCCGCTGGGGGGCCAGCCGAGTCAACTCGGCGAACAGGCCGCACACGACGCCCAGTCCGCCGCGCAGCAACTTCCGTCGAACGTCGGGGCCGCTGCTGAGAGCGCGGGCAGCGCTGCCGAGGAACTCGGCGGCCTCTCCGAGAATCTCGGGAGCCAGGCGGCTCAGCAGGCCGGCGGCGAACAGGCCTCGGGAGAACCGTCTTCAGGCGAGCCCTCGTCCGGAGAACCGTCGTCGGGTGAGCCATCGTCCGGGCAGCCCTCATCCGGCCAGCCGTCCAGCGGTCAACCATCGACTGGCGAGGTCGCCCAGATGGCCCAGCAGGCGGGCGACCTGGCCGAGCGTCAGGCACAACTGGCAGCCGAGATGCAGGCCCTCGCTCAGCAGAGTCCGCAACAGGCGCTGGCCGCCGCCCAGGAAGGCCTGGCCGATCGCACGGGCGATCTCCAGGAAGCCGCCGCCGCACTGGGCGAGCGCGCCGAGGCGATGGCCCCTGCCACCGCCGCTGCCGCAGGCGAGGCCACCGAGGCCCTCGGCCAGGCCCAGCAGTTCGCCGAGCAGGCCGCCGGACAACTCGGGCAGGCTGGCCAGGAGGCCCCCTCCGCCTCGCCGCAGGCAGCCCAATCTTCGCAACAGAAGGCCGCCGACGCCCTCGGCGAGGCCGCTGAGGCTCTCAGCGGGCTCGGCGAGGCGCTGGCTCAAGCGGCCGAGGGCATGCCGTCCCCATCGGCCGGCGAAGCGGCGATGGGCCAGCCGATGGCCGAAGGGTACAGCGCGGCCACGGAAGCCGCCGCCAGCCAGTCCGCCCCGTCGGCTGCCCAGGCCGCGCAGGCGCTGTCGCAGGCAGCCAGCCAGGCGGCGGCCATGGCCCAGGCCATGGGCGCCCAGCCCGGCATGGGGATGGGCATGGCCATGCGTCCCGGCATGATGCCTGCCCAAACGATGAACTCTCAGTTCGGCATCGGGCCGATCGGCATCAGTCTGACGGCGGCGAAACTCCAGGGCCTGGGCATCAAACTGTCCGATTGGGCGAAACTGCCCGGCGAACTGCGTAACCAGATCCTTCAGGCTGCCGAGGAAGGCGGACCCGAAGAATACCGCGTCCTTATCAAGCGGTATTTCCAGAAAATCGCCAAGAAGGGCGGCGAGAAGGGCGAGGAGAGCAAATGAGGACCACCCAACGCGGCAACACGCCAGGCCGACGCCGAACGCGACGGGCGGTCGCCGGCATCCTCACGGTCTGTCTCTGCGCGGGCCTTACCGCTCAGGCGACGGCCGACAAGGCATCGCCGGCGCTCGCCAAGTACCAGGAGCCCGTGGACAAGTCCCTCGACCGGGCCCTCGCCTGGCTGGCCAAAGAGCAGAAGCCCGACGGGTCGTGGACCCAGAACGAGCAATCGCGCAACGCGACGGGCATCACGTCGCTCTGCCTCATGGCATTCCTCGCCAAGGGTCACACGCCGGGCGTAGGCCCGTACGGCAAGGTCCTCGACAAGGGGATCGATTTCATCCTGAAGAACCAGGAGTCCGACGGGATCCTCGTTCGCGGAAGTTCCGGTCACGGACCGATGTACAGCCACTGCATTTCGGCGCTGATGCTCTCGGAGGTCTCCGGCATGGTGGAACCCGACCGCCAGGCCAAGATCGACAAGGCCCTGAGCAAGGCGATGAAACTGATCCTTGCAGCGCAGCAGATTTCCAAGGATGAGCGCAGCACCGGCGGCTGGCGTTACCAAGGCAACAGCCGCGACAGCGACATCTCGTGCACCAGTTGGGCCATCATGGCCCTGCGTTCGGCCCGTAACAACGGCGCCGCCGTGCCGACCGAGGCCATTGCCCGCGGAATCGGGTACGTCATGAAGTGCCAGGTCCGCCGCGACGGCGGCTTCGCCTACCAGCCGGGCGGGGGCTCCGGCTGGGGCCGCACCGGCACCGCCCTGTTGTGCCTGGAACTGTGCGGCCGGCACCGCGACCGCAGTGCGCTCATGGCGGGCGAGTGGCTCCTGAAGAACCTGCCCACGCACTACGGCCGCGGGTCGCACTTCTCGTACGCCATGTATTACTGCTCGCAGGGCATGTTTCAACTCGGCGACGACTACTGGGACCGATGGGCCTCCCAGATGTACGAGGTCATGCTCAACGCCCAGCAGAAGGACGGCAACTGGCGGTCCTCCGGCGAGAACGTCGGCGAAGGCGGAGACTACTACTCGACGGCCATGGCCGTCCTGGCGATGAGCGTCTCCTATCGCCAGTTGCCGATTTACCAGCGGTAGCCTGCCGGCGCGGGCCATGCATTCGGCGGGGCCTGTGGCGACGGCCAGGCCTTTTCGCTTGACAGAACTGCGGGCGGCCGGATAATCACGTGTCCGCCGGCTGTACGTAGGCCCTCGGGGCAGCGGTGCCCAGTCGCCGTACGGTCAGCCGTCAACCTGCGGGGGCGTAGCTCAACTGGTTAGAGTTCCGGACTGTCGATCCGGAGGTTGCGGGTTCGAGTCCCGTCGCCCTCGCCATTCGACGAGAACGGCCGCCTGGCGTCCTTTGTGCCGGCGGCCTTTTCCTGCGGCGTCGTCCGCCGTCGTCCGGCGCCGTTGCCGGTTCGACGGCAGCGCTGCCGGCATCATCCCGCGCGAGACGCCGAAACAATATTGCGTCGGCCAGGGCGATTCGCGCGTTACCCCGGCGCCGGAAATGCGTTTAGTCTGTATAAGGACGGGGGGACAGCAGAACACGCCACCGTACCCGCCGGTCGTGGTCCGGTGTAGAGGAGACCAGCCATCCAAACCGACGCGCGCCTGATCCAGTCCGACGGGGTGGCCGAAGTCTTCATCACCGCCAACCCCACCGAAGCCTTACCTGTCGCAGAGCAGGCTGAGGCCCTCTTCTCAGGCATCGCCGACGCCCTGCGAAGCCACGAGGCCCACATCCTGCAGGAGCGGATCTTCGGAACCGACGCCGCCCTGCAAGACGCCGTGCCCGTCCGGAACGCCGTCTACCAGGAGTTGGACGATGGCGTTCCCCCGGTCCTGCTGAGCGTGCCCAAAGGGCCTTACGGCAAACTGTGCGGGGTTCAGGTTCACGCCGTGTCCTGTGATAAGGCGCCGACGGTTGTCCGGTCAGGGGATGCGGTCTGTGGTCGGAAGGTCGAGGCCAACGGCCTTGGTTACCTGACACTTTCCGGCCTGGTCGCTCCCACCGCGGGAGCGAATACCGACCAGGCGCGGACCATTTTCGAGAGGGCTGCGTCGATCCTGCGGGAGATCGGCGCCGACATGTTCTCCGTGGCGCGGACCTGGCTCTGGCTCCAGGACATCCTCTCGTGGTACGACGAATTCAACGGCGTCCGCAGCAGTTTTTTCCGTGACCGCGGCATCATCGAGGGTGGCCGCCACGAGAATCGCCTTCCGGCCAGCACAGGCATCGGCGTGGGGCCGGCAGGCAGGGCCCTATGCGCCCTCGATGTCATTGCCACCATCGGCGAGAAGGCCTGCATCAAGTACTACCGCGCCGCCGGGATGCAGCAGCCGCCGTTCGAGTACGGCTCGGCGTTCTCGCGCGCCTCCACCGCACAGACGCCCGCCGGCAGGACCGTCTACGTATCCGGCACGGCCGCCATTGACGAGGCCGGCATCACGCAGTGCGTGGACGATGCCAAGGGTCAGGTGGACATGACGATCACCAATGTGCAGGCCGTTCTTCGCGACCTGGACTGCCGTGACACCGACGTCGTTCACGCCATCGCCTACTCCAAGACGCCGGAAGTCCAGGACGTGTTCCACCGCGATTGGGCCGACCTCGGCTGGCCCTGCATCTCGGTCATCAGCGACGTGTGCCGCGACGACCTGCTGTTCGAGGTGGAAGCGACGGCCTGCCCGGGCGCGCAAACCGTCTGAGGGCACCACACCACGTCTTATTGAGCCCGGCAAAAACAATCTTCAGGGACTTGGCCGGAGGTGAACGGGGGCGACGGTTCCCTGCGCGACGCGCTCCCCTTCGGGTCGCGGTTAAAAGGGGCGCTCGCAGAGGCTCTCCGGCCGAACTGCGGCCGATGCCGGCATGAAGATTACTTTTGCAGGACTCAATAGCCGTCGCCAGGCCGTGCTCGAAAGGACCCCTTTGGGGTACGGCTACGGCCGTTGCCGTTGGAACGCCATCGGCCATTCACGCCGGCGTGCCGCCGACGGCTCAACACTGGCGTGCGCGGTTTATTCCCCGCCCTCGCCCGCAGCTTCGTAATGCTTGCGGCCGGCGACGATGGCATCGCGGGCCTGGCCTTGGAGGCGGTCGAGACGCCGGTACTTGGCCTCGCGGTCGGCGTCGATGCCGTACAGGTCGGCGTTGCGCATGTCCATGCGCGGTCGTGCGGCAAGCATCTGTCGGCCCGCCCGGATGATGGCCAGCGCTTCGGCGTATCGCGGACCACCTTGCTCCTTAAGCCCCGCCAGGCACGGGCTGAGTTCGGGCCGGTTGAAACAGATGAGGGGTTCGTGATGCTCGCCGGTTAGTTTCTTGCCCGTCAGTTTCCCGAGTGCAGCCAACTGCTTGGCGTCCAGGGGGCACCGCCCGTAGAGGTTGTCCGGGTAAACGCTCGCGTACGACGGGTAGTACGGGGCGTTGATGTCGATCCACGTGACGATGCGGTCGAAACTCTCGGCGTCGAGTCTCAAGTCGTTGTGCCCTTCCCGGAGAACCTTGACCATCTTGCTCGCGTGCGAACCCCAGGAATACGGCATCTGCACGTCCGGCGGGCCGGCGCCGACGACGTTGACCAGTTTCTTTCGCCTGAGTTCCATGTAGGAGACGTTGAACGACCGGGTCAGGTCCCCGGCCAGGACGAGTTTCGTAGCGCCCTTCTTGCCGAAGTCATGGCACCGGACGCAGTGCGTGTCGAAGACGGGCTGCACCTCGGTGCGGTAATTGAAGAGCCGGGGGGCGCCGTACCACGGCTTCAGTTTATCAGGGGTGCGGCCCAGCGCCTTCTTCGGAAGGTTCGGGACGGCCGAGTGGCGGCTCTCGTGACAGCCGACGCAGCCGAGCGTCTCGCCCGGCCGCGCGATCGTGCCGCTGCGCATCGACTGGACCATCATGCCGGCGGCATCGAGGAGTTGAAAATACACGAACCGGTCGGCGGGAACGGCGAAGTAGGCCGAGCCGTCGGCCTCGACGGGCACCGTGCCAAGCACGTTCTTGACGACGTAGCTTCCCTGCCAACTCACGAGGAAGGCCTGGTTCCACCATCGCCCGCCCGGCGGGATTCCGCTGATGCGCGTGGTCTCCTCGATGACGCGAAGCGCCTTGACCTCGCCAGGCCGCACACCGGTCAGGCCCTTGTAGATGTCGGCGACGATGAACCGCCCAGCCTGGGCTTGTGACTGGACGGCCGCGGCAAGTACTGGGGGCCTGGACCGGGGCTTGATGATCGTGGGCGTGTAGAGGCATACGCTCGTGTCGGAACG
>DATKXP010000389.1:0-2081 GCA_035529015.1 Phycisphaerae bacterium
CAGGTTCGGCTTCGAGATCAGCCAACCCGCGCGGCCCCCAGCCTCGTGCCGGATGGCGCGGTGACGCGTCGCCTGGCACAGGGCTTAGCGGGTGATCGCCGGATCGGCCAGGGCCACACAGGCCGCCCTGGGGCGTTGCCACCGGAACCGGAGTGACGATTTCGGCATGAGTTCCTGGCAGGTCTACATCCTCCGCTGTGCCGACGACACGCTGTACACGGGCACAACGAACCGGCTGCCGGCCCGACTGAAAACACACAACGGTGCCAGGGGCGCCAAATACACCCGGGCCCGACGACCGGTCGTCCTGGCCTGGAGCACGCCCTGCAAGAGCCGTGGCGCCGCTTTGTCGCTAGAGCACGCCATCAAGCAACTGACCCGTCGTCAGAAACAAACCTTAATAGTCGTCGCAGGATCGGCCCGAAAACAGATGGTCAACAGGTTAAAGGCCATGGCTACCGGCAAGACGTAGCGGTCACACCTGGTCCACCGATTTTTCACAGCAGCCTTTGTAAAGGGCGGAGCAAAACTGCGGCGGGTGGCTGGGCGGCTGATTCGGGGTTCCACCCGCTGGCACGGAACCTCCAGGAAATCACTTCCGCTTCTTCCGGCCCCTGGTTCTTCCCTTGGCCTCCGGCTGCACTTCCGCGGCCTTCGTGGCAAGGATTCCCCGCACCTCGCGCTTGCCGAGTTTCCGAAGAGCGACCAACGCTTCCCTGTTGTGGCCTTCGGGCTGACTGCTTCCGCGGCCGTCCAGCGGGGCTCCCCAGAAACGCCCGTAGGGTTAATCTCTGGTCCGCCTACCATAATCGGCCTTGCTCCCGCGTGTGTACCGGCCCTCCTGCCAGATGACATCATTCTTGACCAGGACGGTTGCCGTCCTTGAAGACGGCGACCAAGCGGCGCCGCTTGACAGCCACTTCGCAGACGGTACGCTTAGGGCATGACAACCCTGCATGCGGCGGCCGATACCACGTACACCTACGTCGACAGGGATGCGACCCTGCATGAGATGCTGGCCTGGATGGCACCGGCCGGTCGTCTGGCCATCGACATCGAAGCCGATAGCCTGTACCACTACCGCGAAAAGGTCTGCCTGGCGCAGGTGACGGTGCGCGAGCGGAACTTCGTGGTGGATCCGCTGGCGAAGCTGAACTTGGAACCTTTTCTGGCCGCGCTGGCGGGTCAGACACTGGTCCTCCACGGTGCGGATTACGATCTGCGGATACTGCGCGGCTCGTTCGGCTTCCGCCCGAGGGCGGGGGTGATCGACACGATGATAGCCGCCCAGCTTCTGGGCTTCGAGAAACCCGGGCTCTCTTCGCTGGTGGAGCAGTTCTCCGGCCAAACCTTCAGCATGGGCGGGCAGAAGTCCGACTGGTCGCGCCGCCCGCTCAGCCCGGCGCAATTGCGATACGCGGTGAACGACACGCGGTACCTCGAGCCGCTGGCCGACAGGCTGTTGGCCGACCTGGGCCGGCTGGGACGGCGGCACTGGTTCGAGCAGAGCTGCGAGGCGGCCATAGAAGCAACGGTGGGCGACCGCGAAGTCGATCTGGATCGGCATTGGCGGATTAAAGGCGTGCGGGACCTGACGCGCTCGCGGGCAGCCTTCGTGCGTGAACTGTGGAAGTGGCGCGAACGGGAGGCCGAGCGGGCGGATCGCCCGCCGTTCAAGATTCTTGGCGATGCCGGCCTGATGGAACTGGCCGCCTGGGCCGAGAAGCATTCGGGGGTCGACCTTGCTCGCGCGCCAAAACTCCCGCGCGACTTCCGCGGCACGAGGCTGGAGTCGCTGCGCGAGGCGATCCTCAGGGCAGGCCGCCTGGGCCCCTCGGACTGGCCGGAGCCGCGCTTGCGGCTCTCGGAGAAGCGGTGGAACCCGGGGAAAGGTTTGGGTCGTCTTCGCGATGGCGTCGCCCGCCTGGCCGCGGACCTGGGTCTGCAACCGGCGGTCATCGCGCCCCGGACGGCCCTGGCGGAGATCTCTCGCCGACGACCGACGGACGTGGCGGGAATCCAGCAAGCCGGCAAACTGTTGCCCTGGCAGGCGGGATTGCTAGTCCCGGTTGTTCGGCGCG
>DATKXP010000390.1:0-8512 GCA_035529015.1 Phycisphaerae bacterium
AGAAGGGGTATGGCCCTTTCCAGGAGGTCACGGCCCTCGGAAAACCGGCCTTGCGCGGCAAGAGCGCGTCCGATGACGGCTCCCGGCAGAGCCATTAACTCGGGATCGCCGAGTTCCGGAGCCACCGCGAGGACCTTCTGAAAACACGAAATAGCCTCGCTCAGTCGTCCCGCGACATAATGGACCCTCCCGGTCCAGAGCCGGATGCGTGCGAGGCGTGCTTCGTCCCCCAGCGACGAGGCCAGGTTCTCGGCTTCCGCCAGAATCGCAAGGTTCTTCTCGGGCGGTTCAGACTGGAGAGAGACATTCACAAGCCGGACACTGGTGTCCACCTGCTTTTGACGGTTTGAGGTGTTATCGGGCAGGTGTCTGAGGCTGTCCAAAGCGCGATGGTAATGCTGGCGAGCCTCCGGGTAGGCGTAGATCCGTGCCGCTGCGTCCGCTTCACCGACCGAATACTCGAATGCCTTCTCCCAGTCTTCCCCCTTGAAGAAGTGATAGGCGAGGAGAGCCCTGTATCGGTCGATCCACTCGGAAAAGAGGGATTCCATCGCTTCGCCGACTCTTCGATGAAGAAGTTTGCGCGACGGGGCCAGAAGCATCTGATAGGCAACCTCCTGCGTCAGGGCGTGGCGAAAGACATATTCAATTTCAGGCACACGCGCCCGTTCCCGGACGAGGGCCGCGTCTTCGAGCAAAGCCACCTGGGCGTCCAACTCGGTTTCCTCGCGCGCCATGTGTTCGAGCACCCGCAGAAGGAACACACGGCCGATGACAGCCGCCTTTTGGACCACCCTCCTTGTTTCCTCAGGAAGGCGGTCCAGGCGGGATAGAAGCACTCCCTGGAGAGAGTCCGGCACCTGGATGTTCTCGGCGAGGTCGGTGACTTTCCAGCCTCCATCTTCGCGCGCCAGAACGCCGCGCTCGATCAACGACCTGAGGATCTCCTCGACAAAGAAAGGATTACCCTCCGATTTGTTCAAAATGACCGTCCGTAGTTCTTCTGGAAGCATGCTGCCATCGAGAAGTCCGCGCACCAGATCGCCGCTCGACTCGCCGGACAATGGCTTGAGCGGGATTTCCAGAAGATACGGTCGATACCCCTCCAGTGCGGGACCAAGTTTTTCCCAGTTTCCAGATGATTCCTGTTTCGGACGGCTGAGCAATACGAACGCAATGGGGGCTTGTGTAATCAGTCGGAAGAGATGGCCCAGCAGTTCCAGCGAACTATGATCGGCCCAATGAACGTCTTCAAATACAACAACGACGGGTTTCTGTTTCGCCAGGGCGAGCAACAGCCGCTCCAGAACGGCAGCCAAACGATTTCGGAAGGCTTCGCCGGTAACTGCACCGACAGCCGTCGTCTCCTTGCTGTCGAGGTGCACGGAAAGCAGTTGCGCCGCGACGGCATGAACCTCCAGATCCCCCGGCAAGACGCGGTTCAGCCGAGCGTTCAGGCTGACGGCTGCCTCTGCTTCCGCATCTTCCGCAGCGATACCGGCGTAACGGCGCAAGAGGTCCAGGAACACCCCGTAACTGAGGGACCTGCTGTAGGCATACGACCGGCCTTCGAGCCAGGTCAGGTCCTTGCCTTCCTGCCGGCGGATTTCGGCAAGCAGGCGGCTCTTGCCGATCCCGGCCTCGCCAAGAATCGCGGCAACCTGCCCCCTGCCGGTTTCGAGTTTGGCAAGGCATTCAACCAGCGTTTGGCGCTCCGCGTCGCGGCCGACGAGAGGGGAGGACAATCCTTCGACCCCGCGGGACTTGTCCGGCTGCACTTTCGCATGGAGGAGCTCATAGACCGTCAACGGATCTCGTTTGCCTTTGACCGTGATGGGGTCCATCTCCTGGAAGGCAAAGGCGCCGCGCGTCAGGCGGTAGGTGTTGCGGCTCACGAAAACCTGGCCTGCTTTCGCGGCGTCCTGCAGCCGTGCCGCGACGTTGACCGTATCGCCCATCACGGTGTAACTCATCCGCAGGTCGTTTCCGACGTTCCCTGCAATCACCATTCCCGTGTTGACCCCGATGTGCACGTCCAGGGGTTGGCCCAGTTTCTCGATCCAGCGACGGTTCAATCTCTGGAAATTCTCGCGCATGGAAAGTGTGGCGCGCAGCGCGCGTTCCGCGTCATCTTCCAGTGCGATCGGAGCGCCGAAGACGGCCATGATGCAGTCCCCGATGAACTTGTCGACCATGCCTTCATATTGGTAAACCGCCAGGGCGAGTTCCTTGAGGCAGTCGTTGACGAGGCCGGCAACGTCCTCGGCGTCGAGCCGTTCAGAGAGAGCGGTAAAGCCGGAAACGTCCGCAAAAACGACCGTGACCTGTCTGCGTTCGCCCTCGATTTGCCCTGCCGCGCGCATCTTGTCGGCCAGTTGTTTCGGGACATAGCTCTGGAGCTGTGCGAGCAGGGCCTCTGGCGACGGCCCTGGTTTCGGCTGGGCTCCGCCCTTCTGCTCGGCGAGAAGGGAGTCAAGCTGCGCGCGAAGAGCCTTGAGGGTGACCTCGATCACGCCATCGCCAAGGGTGGGCCGAAGCGTCTCCTGGGCGCTGATGGCTGAACGAAGCTGGGCAATCTGTTCCTCGATGGAAGGCAAGGGCGCCTCCTTCTTGGCGGACCACGAACCCTGTTCGGTTGACGGGGCCTACCTTGAATCGGCATTCTTCCGGAGCGGAACGATTCCAAGGAAACTCAGGCTGGGGCGCAGGGCGCCGTACGCTGCCTCGGCGAGCACGCTGTGTCCTGTGGAAGAAGGATGCCAGGCGTCGCTTCGGTGGAGCCATTCCACGTCGCTGATATCCTTGGTCGCCATCGCGTCCGAGTACTCGATGCGCACCTGTGAATCGCCGCCCGATTTCCTGTTGAACTCGCCAACCATGGCGCGAAGCTCCTCGTTCATCATCAGGGAGAGCTTCACCATGTTGGCCCGATACTCCGGTTTCATGGACGGGAAGTGCTCATAATCCACATCAAAATAGGGGTATAACTTCGGGTCCTTTTTCCGGAGCTGTTCCGCAACGTCCCGGGCCTCGAAGAAACTCTTGAGATTCATGAGGCCGAATACGATGACGGCCAGCCGCTGGTTGCGGTCCCGCGCCCGTTCCACCAGGCGGCCAAGCTGTCGCGCATAGTCCTTGCGAAACGTGGCGGCCATGTCTTGCAGCCCGGTTTCGACATTCTCCTGCCGGCGGGGATCCACAGAGTGCACCCAGTCCAGGTTGTTGTGCCCGATCCAGATCAACACCAGATCCGGGAACCGTTTCTCCCCCAGAATCAAATCCGTCTGTTGGGAGAAATCGAGGGGAAGCCAGGACCCGAGGCAGCAGTTCCCGCCTCCGCCCGAATCGACCTTTCCTCCAGCGCTCGAATATTCACAGGCCACCAAAGGCGTTTCCTGGGCCAGTCGCTCAAAAAGGCTGTATACGCTGTTGGGGGACGCGTCGGTGTCGAGAAACCAGTCGCGACGATGGTTCATCTTGGAACGCCATACGCTGCTGACGAAGGAGGACACGAAGAAATCCCTGCTCAGACTGTCGCCGACCATCGCAATATGGGGCAGGCGGTCCATCAGTTGCGCTTCCGTGAGGCGCCCTTGCTGATAGGCCAGATAATCCGTGTTGTGCGGAGAAGCAGGATTGGAAATTGCCGACAATGTGCTCGAACGGGCGGTGGCGAGCGAGCTGCACCCCGAGATCCATATCAGCCCGATACAAAGCGCCCCGGCCCGAAAGCACAGCCCGATTCCTGAATCCAGGGCTTCAACTGATGATCCGACGGACCGCATGGGTGAACCTCCGGGTGTAAGGGGTCATAGGTCAGAACTGCCCTCCGACGGCTGGTCTGGCGAGCCGAGACGGCTGCCCAGGCCAGGCAAGAGCTCGGGAGAGGGCCCTGAACAGGCACCAAGGCCCCCGAACTGGCGACAGCAACGACCGAGCCCGCAACTATCCGCCGACTCAGGACATGGCGACATTATGCCACGGGGGGCGAGCCCGTCAACACCGTAGCATGCTTTTCGGGTTTTCGTGGTCGCGCCCGCCCCGATCAGGGCTCCGCTGGGATACTGCCCCGGACCCGTTGGTTTCATCCGCCGTCGTGGGCGGGACTGCCGGCCGGCAGGCCGCCGCACAGCCGGCCACGGCATGAGCCGTACCCGTGCCAGGGGCGGGGCGCGGCCAAGAGGGCCGTTGCCGTCGCCGTTGGCCGTTCGCCGCACCCCGTGCGAAGAGCGAACGTGACACTCGGCCGCTCACGGTTCCTCGACAGACGGTCCCGGCCCCCGCGCCGGCCCCGCGCGTGCAGACAAGGCCTGAGCCGCAGCAGATCCGGCGGGTGGCATGGTCAGCCCGCTCGTGCTTCGCGGCGGCCCGCCGCTTCGCACAGTGGCGAAGGGTGACCCCGGTTCAGATCATCTCGGTCGAATCACCCCAGTCCGCGCGGCGGCTCTCCTGAGCCGCCGCGCTACAGCCGGGCGCCATGCCTTCGCTCGCGAAAGCATGGGTGCCGCGCCGCAGGGAGCGCCCGTGAGTAAGGCTGCGTTTTTGCCTTGGCAACAGCGGGTGCAATCGTCACAATCCGGCCATGTCACCTCCCCGTCATGGCGGTTCGATGACTCCCGCCGAGTTCGTCCAGAAGTGGCGCCGCACGCAACTGCCGGAACGCGCCGCCAGCCAAGAGCATTTCAATGATCTGTGCCGCCTGCTTGGCCAGCCGACCCCCGCCGAACACGACGCCACCGGCGCCGAGTACACCTTTGAGAAGGGAGTGGCGGTCACCGGTCCGGCCTCCGCGGGCGCCAAGGGCAAGTACGGCTTCGCCGACGTCTGGTGGAAGGGCAAGTTCGGGTGGGAATACAAGCGCAAGGACAAGTACAAAGACCTGGCCGAGGCCTATCGCGAACTGCTCCAGTACCGCGAGGCCCTCGGCAATCCGCCCCTGCTCGTCGTCTGCGATATCGCGCGCACCGAAATCCACACCAACTTCACCGGCACCGCCAAGCAGGTCCACGTGGTGGAACTGGACAAACTGGCCGAGCCGCAGTCCCTCGACCTGCTCCGCCGCGTCTTCACGGACCCCGAATCGTTCTGCCCTACGGTCACCGTCGAGGCGGTCACCGAGCAGGTGGCCGACAAGTTCGCCGCCGTCGCCGAATCGCTGCGCACCGCCGGCCACGACCCCCACACCGCCGCGCACTTCCTGATGAAGTGCATGTTCTGCCTCTTTGCCGAGGACGTCGATCTCCTGCCCCAGAAGGTCTTCACCCGCATGCTCGACCAGTGGCACGATGACCCGAAGGCCCTGCGCGACCGCATGACGGACCTTTTTGGCTGCATGCGTGCGGGCGGTGCGTTCGGCAACGCTCCGATCCCGAACTTCAACGGCGGCCTCTTCGACGACGCGCCCGCCCTCGCGCTCTCCGACAATGATATCGCGACGATGAGAATCGCCGCACGCCAGGACTGGGGCAGCATCCAGCCGGCGATCTTCGGCACACTCTTCGAGCGGTCCCTCAACCCGAGCAAGCGCTCCCAGATCGGCGCCCATTACACCAGTCCCCAGGACATTCTTCTCGTGGTCGAACCGGTGGTCATGGCGCCTCTGCGCCGGGAGTGGCAAGCCGTCAAGGACAGGGTCGAGAAGCAACTGGACCGGCGGCGCAGCGCCAAGACGGCCGCCACCCGCCGCAAGGCAGACGACCGCATCAACCACCTGCTCCAGGACTTCGACCACCGCCTGGCTTCCGTCCGCGTTCTGGACCCGGCGTGCGGGTCCGGCAACTTCCTCTACGTCGCTATTCAGCAGTTGCTGCACCTGGAGAAGGAAGTGACCACGTACGCGGCCCGCCCGGACGTCGGCCAGCGGTTCTTGCCCCGGGTCCGGCCCACCCAACTCCACGGCATCGAACTCAACCCCTACGCCGCCGAACTGGCGCGGATCGTCATCTGGATCGGGTACCTTCAGTGGATGCGTGACAACGGCTTCAACCCGCCCCGGGACCCCATCCTCGAACCGCTCGAGGCCATCGAGGGCCGCGACGCCATCCTCGACCGCTCCCAGCCCATCCTCCGAGCCCCCGGCGACTGGCCCCAGGCCGATTTCATCATTGGCAACCCGCCGTTCCTCGGCTCGAAACTCTTTCGCAAGTACGAGTTGGACGATGACTACCTGCAGGACCTGTACCGGACCTACGAACTGCCGAACGCCTCGGACCTGTGCTGTTATTGGTTCGAGAAGGCGCGGCTGGCGATCAAGCGGCACCCGTCCACGCGGGCCGGCCTGCTGGCCACGCAGGGCATCCGCGGCGGGGCCAACCGCAGGGTCCTGGAGCGCATCAAGCAGACCGGCGACATCTTCATGGCCTGGTCCGACCGGCCGTGGGTCCTCGACGGCGCCGCCGTCCACGTCTCCATCCTCGGCTTCGACGACGGCTCCGAGACCGAGCGCATCCTGGACGGCAATCCCGTTACCCGGATCAACGCCGACCTGACGGCCGACGTGGACACCGCCTCGGCCAAGCGGTTGCCTGAGAACGCCGGGATCGCCTTCATGGGCGACACAAAGGGGGGCTCGTTCGATATCAGGCCGCAGGAAGCAATGCACCTTCTCCGCCAGCCCAATCCGAACGGCAAGCCCAACAGCGATGTGCTGTGTCCGTGGGTCAACGGGTCGGACATAACAAAGCGGTGCCGGGGCATGTGGATCGTGGACTTCGGGTGCGATATGCCACAGCACGAGGCGGCGGGCTACGAGGCCCCCTTCAAAGTCTTGGTGGACCGCGTTCGCCCCATGCGCATCAAGAACCGTCGTAAGGCATACGCGGAGCGGTGGTGGTTGCACGTGGAGCCGCGCCCCGCCATGCGCAAAGCGATGTCGCAGATGCCTCGCGTTTTGGTAACGACAGGAATTGCAAAACACCGGCTATTCCGCTGGGAGAACCCTTGCCTTCTTCCGGATCATGCCACGTTCCTTTTCGCGCGGTCCGACGACTACTTCCTCGGCCTCCTCCAGAGTTCAATCCACACGCTGTGAGCGCTCCGGATGGGCACACAACTGGAGACACGGCCCCGCTACACGCCCACGACCTGTTTCGAGACCTTTCCCATGCCTTGGCCGCCGGGCGAGGAGCCGGAGGATGACCCGCTCTATCAGCGCATCAGCGCGGCCGCACGCTCGCTGGACGAACAGCGCGAGCGGTGGCTCAATCCGCCCGAATGGATCGACCCCATCGCCGACACCGTCGATACGGCGGAGGAGCTCTCCGAGGTGCCGGAGGAGGCCCGGCCGCTCGTCCGCGAGTCCCTCATCATGGCCCAGGCCGCCGAGGACAAGCGCCTGAAGGACCGGACGCTGACGAACCTGTACAACAGGCGGCCGACGTGGCTGCGCCTGGCCCACGCCGAACTCGACCGCGCCGTCCTGGCCGCCTACGCCGCCATCGACCCCGCCGGCGGGTGGTCCCAGGACTGGGCCGACTCCTGGGACGAAACCGGCGCCGGCCAACCCCTTCCCGAAGGCCATCCCCTAGCCGCCAGCCGTGCCGAGATCGACCGCACCGTCCTCGCCAACCTGCTTCGCCTGAACCAGCAGCGCAGCACCTGAGCCCTAAGCCCTTGTTTTGCACAATCTTGCGCGACCCTCTGCCGCCGCCGTTCCCAGTTTCCCGATTCCGGCCCGTTCTCGGCGTTCTCTCGGCGCCCTCCGCGGCCTCCCTGGCACGGGTACGGCTCGTGCCGTGGCCGGCTGCGTTAAGATCTATCGCTGTTGCCGTTTTTTGTTAGAACTCTAACAACTTTTCCCCGCCCTTCCGCGACGTAAGTCCTTGCCACACAAGCGCTTACGCAGATCGCCCGATTTTGCCCCGTCATATTCCATTCGGGCCATACGTCGAATCCCGTCCTGCGCGGCCCCTCGGCCAAAATCGCCGTTTTTGATAGCGCCAAGGACGTTTTTCGCCTCCGGATTTTGTTAGAGTTCTAACAATCTGCCGTGCCTCCAGCCTCCGGTCTCCGGTCTCCAGCCTCGTCCGTCCCGGCATTTTGTATACTTTAGCACCTATTGACCTCGCTCCACTTAGGTTAAAAAAGGGGTAAAAAGGACGAAGAACGGACTAAGTTTGAGTAAAAAGCGATCAGAAACCGATCAAAACGGAGCGCGTTTTGCCTTGCCTATCTTAACATTTGAGGCCCGAATCCGCGTTTCCAGGCCAGAAACGGGGTTCGACACCCCGAAAAGCGCCATTTTGGGGGGTCTCAAGAAAGGCCGTTTTCGTAAAGTATATAACGCCAGCCACGAGCAAAAGGCATGAGCGCCCAATTTAGCCGCGGGGCTTGCCCCGCGCGTTAGCGCGCCGTCGCTCACACCACCTTCAGCACCAGCAGCGTCAGGTCGTCGGCCTGGGGGGCGAGGCCGGTGAAGCGGCGGATGTCCCACTGCACCTCGTGGGCCATGCGTTCGGCCCCGTGTTCGGCGTGCCGCAGGATCGATTCCAGAAGGCGGTCCTTCCCGAACCGC
>DATKXP010000391.1:0-4904 GCA_035529015.1 Phycisphaerae bacterium
GCGACCCGCCTGCCCGCCGAAGCCTTGGCGGAGGCGGGAAGGGGAGCGCGTACCGGCTGGTGGGCGGGTTTGGTTCCTATGGTGTGGCACGGCTGGCTTGTCCAGCCGTGGTATGGGGCAAGAGGATCAACACGGCTGGACAAGCCAGCCGTGCCACACCCGTGTCACTCGACACCCCGGCACGGGTGGCTTTGGAGACCCGTGCAATGACTAACCCGACTCGCAGAGATTTCCTGAAGACCTCCGCCGCCGCTCTCTGCGGCGCCGCGGCGGCGGGATGTGCGACCGCACTTGCACCAGGAGGAGATGCGCCTGTGACCGCCAAACCCAACCTCCTCGTCATCCTCGTGGACGACCTCGGCTACGGCGACCTCGCCTCTTACGGCGCGCCGGACCTGAAGACGCCGCACATCGACCGGCTGGTCGCCGAGGGCATGCGGTTCTCGAACGCCTACGCCAACTGCCCCGTCTGTTCGCCCACGCGGGCGGCCCTCTTGACCGGCCGGTACCAGGAACTGGTGGGCGTGCCCGGCGTCATCCGCACCCACCCGCACGACTCGTGGGGACGCCTGACGCCCCAGGCGCGCCTCATCCCCCAACTCCTGAAGCCCGCCGGCTACGCCTCCGCCATCGTCGGCAAATGGCACCTGGGCCTCGCCTCGCCCGACACGCCGACCGAGCGCGGCTTCGATATCTTCCACGGCTTCCTCGGCGACATGATGGACGATTACTACAACCATCGCCGCCACAAGATCAACTACATGCGGAAGCAGACCGACGAGATCGACCCCAAGGGCCACGCCACCGATCTGTTCAGCCAGTGGGCCTGCGAGTACCTCCGCGGCGTCGAACCCGGCAAGCCGTTCTTCCTGTACCTGGCGTACAACGCCCCGCACACGCCCATCCAGCCGCCGAAAGAGTGGCTCGAGAAGGTCAAAGCGCGCGAGGCGGGCATCGCCGACAAACGGGCGAAACTCGTCGCACTCATCGAACACATGGACGACGGGATCGGGAAGGTCCTCAAGGCCCTCGACGAGACCGGCCTCGCGAAGAGCACCCTCGTCGTCTTCGCCAGCGACAACGGCGGCCAGACGGGCGTCGGTGCGCGCAACGGCCCCGTCCGGGCGGGCAAGGGCACGGTGTACGAAGGCGGTATCCGCGTGCCGATGGCCGTCCGCTGGCCCGGCCGCATCAAGCCCGGCAGCCGCACCGACCGCATCGCCCTCTCGATGGACATCATGCCGACGCTGCTGGAGGCGGCGGGCGTTGCGGTCGAGCACGAGATCGACGGCGCGAGTTTTCTGCCGACGCTCCTCGGCCGCGCCCAGCCCGAGCCGAAGCGCGACCTCTTCTGGGGCCGGCGCGAGGGTGGTCCGTTCAAGGGCGACACCATCGAGGCCGTCCGTCGCGGCGACTGGAAACTCCTGCGGCCCATGCCCGGCAAACCGCTCGAACTCTATAACCTGAAGGCCGACCCGCTGGAGAAGAACGACCTGGCGAAGGCCGAGCCCGCGAAGTTCAACGAACTGAAAAGCGCCCTCGACGCCCAACTCGCCCGCTACGCCCAAGTGCCCTGGCTGCCGCCCGGAAGGTGACGGAGAAAGACGTCATGGTGCTGGCCCGGGTTTCTTGATTTCGATCTCTACCCGCAGGAACTCCCTGTCGCGCTCCACCAGAGCGTCGACGAGATCGGCCCCCCTGAATCCCATCACGCTTCCCGTAACACGGCGGTCGTACGGGCCTACCTCCCTTCCGTCCACGACGAGGAACAGTTTCCCCTTGCGCTTGGCCCAATGGGCGACGTGATTCGAGTCTGGACTGAGCCGAAGCCAATCGATACTGGGATCAAAAAGATCGGGCCTCTCCGGTTCTATCCTTTCATACGCCGTGCCCTCGATGCCGTCCACCACCTGGACTATCTTGTCGCCGACGGCCGCGCACCAGGCCACCTGCCGGGAGTCAGGGCTGAAACCAAACCAGTGGATCGTGTCGTATGCTTTGCTCTCTGTCCCGTCCACGACTACCAGATGCTTCCCCGCCCGAGTCGCGTGGTGCGCCATCCGCCTGGAATCGGGGCTGAAGCAGATGATTCCGACCGCATCGTACGACTTGCCCTCTTTGCCATCGACGACCACGAACCACTTCTTGCCGCGCTTGGCTGAATGCGCAACACGGCGCCCGCCGGGGCTGAAGACGAGCGGGTGTTCCCAGATGAGGTCGTATGGGCCGCCTTCCACTCCGTCCAAGACCACGAAGTACTTGCCCTTGCGCTCCGCCGTGTAGACCAGGTGTCTGTTGTCGGAGGTGAACTCCACATCGTCAACACGGTCGTATTGGGGTCCCTCCACGCTGTCAAAGAGGACGGACTCCCTGCCATCGCGCCCCATGAGATACGCCACGCGCGTCAGGTCGGGGCTCAGAACGGGCCATCCCGGCGCTTTTTTGACAACGCCGTTCAGGACCAGGAAACGGTTCTTTGGAAAGAAGAGGTTCTCGTCCCGGTGAGCCGTGTAGTACCACCGGCTCGAATCCGGGCTGAAACGGATCATGCTCGTCACGTACCTGAAGCGAGGGCCCTCAGCGCCATCGAATACAACGGTCTGCTCCTCGTTCGCCTGTGCGGAGTAAACGACGTGTTCCGAGTCGGGGCTGAAGTGAGGAGGGCCGTCAATGGACGGGTACCGCCTGCCCTCACGCCCGTCTACCACGACGAGTTCTTGTCCGTGGGACTCGGCAACGTATGCAAAGCGCTTGGAGTCGGGGCTGAAGAAGTTGTCGCTGTCCGGCCGCGGATATATATTGTCGTATCCCTCTCCCTCAACCCCGTCGATGAGCACAAACTGTTGGTCGCCACGACGTGCGACATAGGCCACGCGCTTTGAATCCGGGCTGAAGAACGGTTCGCCCACGAAGTCCAGATACGGCTGGCTAGGCTTGCTGTCAACGACGACAAACCACTTGTCGCCGCGCGCCGCCACGTAGGCGAGACGGTTGCAGTCGGGACTGAAGCACCAGGCCGGTTTCAAGATAGAGCCGATCGCTACGAAGTCGAATTCCGGACCCTCTTCGCCATCGAGCACCACGAGTTCCTTGTCACCTCGCTGTGCCACGTACACGACACGCCGCGAGTCAGGGCTGAAAGCGATGGGGCTTCTAGAGCCGGGTCCGGTGAGTCGCGACCACTTCTTGATTTCATCGTACGCCTTGTGTGCCTTGCCGTCCACGACGGCCACACTCTTGACACCTCGTTTAACCACGTAGGCCATACGGCGTTGGTCGGGACTCACGACGAGGCTGTGCTTAACCAAGCCCTCGCTGATTCGGCCCATTGGCACTTCGCGGACAACGATTCCTGCCGGTTGCCCAGTCTGCGATGCACCCCAAGGTATTGTGGCGCAGCCGCACGCAAGGGAACTGACGCCGACGGTGAACCACGCGATGTAGAGAACCGCCCTCTTCACTCCCATCCCTGTTCCCTTCCGGGGCAAAGTACGCGCCGGAGCGATCTCCACATATTCTAGCCCCCTTCGCTACGAGATGCCAGCGCCTTGCTGCCGCCCGGCCGCAAGTCGTGAGCCGTCTCGGCCCGCGAGCCGCCTTCGTCCCGCCCGGCCGGGATTTTGGCGGGCCAGGCCCGCAGGGGAGCACGCCCGTGAGAGCCGGCCCCGCCACTCCTGCCGCGCGATTCGTCAAGGAGATTGACGCCCTCGCCGCGATGGTGTCTAACAGTCCCACCGAAGACCTTCGGTCGCGCTCGACGGAAGCGTTCCGGAAGGCGCGCGAGTACTTCGCCGACATTGGGGAGGACCAAGACAGATGAGATCCACGGCCTGCTTGCTGGTAGCGCTCCTTTGTGCTGGTGCTCTGATTGCCGCGCCCCTGCCCATCGAGACGGTCGAAACCAAGCCGAACCGCGCCTTCTGTGTCAACGGCAAGCCGTTCTTCCCCCTCATGGCGTGGCTTCAGGACGCCGACAAGTTCCCGCTGGTCACCGAATGCGGGATGAACGCGACGGCCGGCTACTGGCCCAAGTCGAGCGGCACGAAGGACGTGACCGAGTACCTGTCGCTCGTCCGGAAGGCCGGCCTCTACGGCGTCATGCCGTTCGATGCGCGGCTGAAAGGGCACCCCGCGCTCCTCGGGTACATTCACGACGACGAGCCGGATTTGCCGCACCAGGTCAGCGACGCCGAGGTCGTGCCCGGCCCCGGCCTGGCGATCAACCGCAGCACCCCCCTCTGGAAGATCGTCGATGGCGTGTGGCACTCCTGGAGCGTCCTCGACCCGCTCCAGGGGGCCCGGGTCACGATCAAACTCAAGAAACCCGTGACCGTCACGCGCCTGGCCGTTTACGTGACCACGTCGAAAGGCCTGGCGGTCGCCAAGGACGTGACGTTCGAAGGCGACGGGGCGGAGATCCTCCGCGCGACGCTCGAAGCGAAGAAGGGGCAGCAGGCCTTCGACCTTCCGAAACCCGCCGCGTTCCAGGCCCTCACGATGACCGTCCGCTCGACGTATCCCGGCGAGAACGTGTGGGGCTCCATCGGCGAGATCGAAGGCTGCGACGCCGCCGGCACGAACGTCCTCCTTGCCCCGCCGCGCTACGAGCCGCGCGCCTGGCCCGAGGAGACGTTCGAGAAGTACCGCAAGATGAAAGAGGCCGACCCGTCGCGGCCGGTCTTCATGACGCTGACCGGCTACTTCCACCCGCATTTCAAGGGCAAGTTCACCGACGAGCAGCGCGGCAAACTGTACCCCGCGTACATCGCAGCGACCGACGTGGTCGGCTACGACATCTACCCCATCTACGGGTGGAACAAGCCGGAGTGGATCCACCTGGTGAGCGAGGCCACCGGCATCCTCGTCGGCATGGCCGGCGCCCGGCCCGTCTACGCGTGGATCGA
>DATKXP010000392.1:0-2959 GCA_035529015.1 Phycisphaerae bacterium
GGCAGCGGCAACGCCTTTGCGGCGGGCCGCATCATCTTCCGCGACCGCGACGCCGTCTTCGCCGACGAGGGACAGTACATCCACGCCCTCCAGGTAGATCGCGACCCGCCGATCGAGTGCGGTGTGGTCCTCTCGGCGTCCGGCGGCAAGGACGCGCCCGGCATGGTCAAGGCCCTGCTCGCAGCGGGGCTCGACACGTACCTCCTGACGTGCAACAAGGGCGCCCCGGCGGCCGAGCCTCTGGACGAGGGGCACGTCGTCTTCACGCCGGCCGAGCCGGAGCCGATCACCTACAACACCAGCACCTACGTGGGCATGATCCTGGCCCACACCGGCGAGGACGCCGGGGCGATTCGCGAGCACATTGAGAGCCGGGTCAAGCCGTTCATCGACGAACACCTCGACCTTCTGCGGGGCGCCGGGGCCTTCTACCTGCTGGTCCACCCCGACTTCGACGCCGTGCGGGAGATGCTCCTGACGAAGTTCGACGAACTGTTCGGGCCGATGATAAACGGCCGCTGTTACACCCCCGAACAGACCGCCCACGCCAAGACGCTGGTCGGGTGGGACGAGGAACTCTTCATCAGTTTCGACCCGCTCGATGCCGCCGACCCGATCTTCGGCAAGGCGGGCAAGACGCGCCTGGACGTGCCCATGCCGAAACCGTGCGGGCCTGCGGCGATGGTGTCCATCGGCTACTACGTCATCGGCCGCCTGCAGGAAGCCCGCACCGAAGACTGGTACCGCGCGAGCGCCGATGCCTACAAGCGCCGCCAACAAGACCTCATCGACGGCGTCAAAAGAGCCCGCGCCGCCTCCGACTGGCCGTGAGGACGGAAAGGGCATGACATGACTCGACTGGCTGTTTGTCCGGTGCTTCTGTCGTGGCTTCTCGGCCTTGCCTGCTTGGCCGGCGAGCAGGGGCCTGACGAGGCAGCGACCGGCGCTGCGAATGCGTCTCTGAGGATTCTCGCCGACAAGCGACTCCAAGAGCCGCTCCGTGCGATTGTCGAGGCGTACGGCCGCCGCACAGGGGCTCGGATTGAACTGAGCCTGACGTCGATGACCCACGTGCACGCCCTCGTCGGGAAGAAGGAGACCGGATGCGACGTCGTGCTCTCGATGCCGGCCGAGGTGAAGAGCGCGACACCGGTGAGTTCGCTTCCCGGTGCGAAGAACGTCGCGTGGAAGTACCCCTCGATGGAGCCGGTGTGGGCGGCCGCCGTGACGGGCCACCCCCACGCGGACGCCTTCGTCGGCTTCGCCGGCGGTCCGACCGGCCACCGGCTCTGGTCGGAGTCGAAGGCGGGCTTCACGATCACCACCGGAAAGACGCACGCCGAGGCCTTCGAGTGGGTCGCCGAGCACCGCGTCAAGCACACCTACCCGCTGACCGCCATGCGTATGCTGGCCGAGTTCGGGGGCATCCGCGACGGCGTCTGCATCGACGTCGGATGCGGACCCGGCAACCTTGACGTCGAACTCGCCAAGCGGTCGAACTTCACGATCATCGGCCTCGACATCGATCCCGACATGAAACCGCTGTTCGAGAAGCGGGCCCGCGAGGCCGGCCTCGGCGACCGTCTCTCCTTCGTCGTTGGCGACGCCCAGAAGATGCCGTTCCCCGACGACCATGCCGACGTCATCGTCAGCCGCGGCACGCTCGTCTTCATCCCCGACATCGCCAAGTGCCTGCAGGAAACGGCCCGGGTGCTCAAGCCCACGGGCGTGGCGTTTCTGGGCGGCCGCTACGTCTACACGCCGCAGAAGCACAAGATCTCCACCGAGAAACTCGAGCAAATCGTCCGCGAATCGGGCGTTGCGGGAGCCAAGGTCATCGACGCGCGGGGACAGTGGGTCAAGATCATCGGCCCCCAGGCCCCCAAGGCCGCCCAGACGTTTCAGGGCGGCCCGCACATGCTCGCGGACCGATTCGTCGCCGACTACGCCGTCACCGACGGTGACTGCCTGGTCATCTGCGGAGGCGACGGCGGCCTGGAGCAGGGCTTGCAGAAGGGCCTCGTGGACGTGACGAACGTCAAGATCATCGCCCTGTACCCCAGCGAGAAGGTGGCCAGGCAGGCCGAAGAGCGGATCCGCAAGGCCGGCCACGCCGAGCGCATCGCCTGCAAAGTGGGCGCGATCGGCGCGTTGCCCTTCGACGAGGCGTCCTTCGACCTGGTCGCGGGCGTGGGGCCCATGCTCGTCTTCGCGAAGGACAAGGCCGGGGCGATGCGCGAGGTGTACCGCGTCCTTCGCACGGGCGGCGCGGCCCTGGTGGGCGGCAAGTTCCTCGGCATGCCCGACCACCGGAAGGTTTCAAGCGAGACGCTGCGCGCCAGCGCCGCCGCCACCGGCATCCCCTCCATACGGGTCTACGACGACATGGGCCAGTGGGTCGAGATCCGAAAGGGCATCCTGGACCGCGGCTTCCGGGACTGAAGCGGCATCCGATGCGTAAGGGCGTAGCATGCTACGCCCCGACACGCGCGGCGGGTCTCCGTACCCGCCGCGCGTGCATCGCCATCCGCACTGGCTGCGTAAGGGCGTAGCATGCTACGCCCCTACGGGCGCGGCGGGTCGTCCGACGCCCCCCTGCCCCGTTTCGACTGGAAGAACTCCGAGAGCACCGCCCCGCACTCCCCGGCCAGCACACCCGCGGTCACCTCGACACGGTGGTTGAGGCGCTCGTCGTCGAGCAGACGGAAGAGCGACTCGACCGCCCCCGCCTTCGGGTCGGCGGCGCCGTAGACCAGGCGGTCGATCCGCCCGAGGACCATCGCCCCGGCGCACATGGCGCACGGTTCGAGCGTGACGTAGAGCGTGCACCCGCCGAGCCGCCACGTGCCGAGTGCCTCGGCGGCCTGCGTGATGGCGATCATCTCGGCGTGGGCCGTCGGGTCGCCCAGCATCTCGCGCTGGTTGTGGGCGCGGCCGACGATGCGGCCGGCGTGGACGA
>DATKXP010000393.1:0-3413 GCA_035529015.1 Phycisphaerae bacterium
CGTTCCTGGCCGCCGCCGGCGCCCCAGTCATCTTAGCGTGCGGCACCCGCCAGGACAACCTCGCGCCACAGAAACGCTTATTCCATGGCCACCTGACGGGGTATAATCGTGCGAGAGCGGCCCGCCCGGGTTTGATGCGAGCCGCGACCGTGGGTCTAGCACCGTCAGGAATGCGATTGCGCGTGCAGCGGGGTGGCATGGCCACGCTTGCGTGGCCATGTGCCCGGATCCGCAACATGGTCACGCAGAAGCGCGTGACCATGCCACCCGGCAATTCAGTCCTGACAGTCCACTGGGTTTTGCCGAAGGGAAATGCCATGGCCGACCTGCTCGCGATCGGCAACTGGTTGCTGCCGCTGCTGTACCTGGCGCTGCTGGCGGATTACGGCGCCACGTTCTTCCTGCGGACGCGGACCGAGGCGCGCTCGCCCTGGCTCGTGGTCGTGGTCGCGGTCCACCTCGTGTTCCTGGCGCTCCGCGGCGCACACCTCGGGTACCCGCCCGTGACGAGCGGGCAGGAGATCGCCTCGGTCCTCGCGCTGGCGACGGCCGGCGTGTACGCGTGGGTTGAACTGGCCGGCCGCGACCGCCGGACCGGCGTGTTCGTCCTCCTGCTGGCGTTTCTGTTCCAATACACCTCGTCGATGCTCCTGGCGGGACGGGTGGCGGAGCCGTCCGAGATCGCGCCGGGCGCCGTGGGCGTATGGGCCCGGCTGCACGTTGTGCCGGCGCTGGTCGCGTACACGGCCCTGGCGTTCGCGGGGGTGTACGGGCTGCTGTACCTGCTGGAGCATCGCGGTCTGCGTCGGCACCGGTTCGGCGTCCTGTTCGACCGTCTGCCGCCGCTCGACGTGCTCGAGCCCATGGCGTGGCACGCCCTGCTGACGGGGTTCGTGGCGATGACGGTGGCGATCGCCGCCGGACCGCTGTTGCTTCGGGCCGAAGGCGGCGAGATGACCGCCAAGGTCCTCAGCAAGATCGTCACCGGGTCGGTTGCGTGGGTGGTGTGCGCGGTGGCGATCCTCGGCCGGTGGCTCGGCAAGTGGCCGGCCTCGCGCACCAGCGCCACCGCCGTCGTCGGCTTCATCATCGTCATGGCCCTGATGATCGTCAGCGGCCTGTTGTCGTGAAAGGCCGGTATGGCCGAGTTGTCCGTCATCGGCGCCAGTCACCGAACCGCCCCGGTCGAGGTGCGCGAAGCGCTCGCGCTGACCCCCGACCAGGCGTCCCGCGTCCTGGCCGAGATGGGGGCCGAAGACGCCTTCGACGAAGCGCTGCTCGTCTCAACGTGCAACCGGACGGAAATCTACTTTGTCCCCCGCGCGGCCGACGATCCCCGGGCGTACCTGCTCGACCACATCGCGCGGGTCAAGGGTGCGCCGGCGGCGGTCGAAGCACGTGCCTTCTATCGCCACGACGATGCGGATGCGGTGCGGCACCTCTTCCGCGTGGCGGCGTCGCTCGACAGCCAGATCGTGGGCGAACACGAGATCCTCGGCCAGGTCAAGGCCGCCTACCGTTTGGCCGTCACGGCCCGCACCACCTCCGCCCTGCTCAACAAACTGCTGCACTGGGCGTTCCGCGTCGGCAAACGCGTGCGGACCGAGACCGACCTTGGCGCCGGGTCGGCCAGCGTGGCGACCGCGGCGGTGGATCTGGCGCGCCACATCTTTTCAAGCCTCGCGGGCAAGACGGTCCTCCTGGTCGGCGCGGGTCAGACCGCCGAGACCGCCGCGCGGGCGCTGCTCGCGGCCGGCGCCGACCGGCTCATCGTCGCCAACCGCACCCTCTACCGCGCCCAGCAACTCGCCCATGACCTGACCCACGCGCCCAGTGACCGAGCCGCTTCCGACCGAGCCGCGACCGACCGAGCCGCTTCCGGCCGAGCCGCGACCGACCGAGCCGCGACCGACCGAGCCGCTGCCGACCGAGCCGCGACCGCAAGGGAGCGGTCAGGGCGCGAACCCGCCGCCGACGCCGTCGGCCTCGACGCCATCCCGGCTGCCATCGCCCGGGCCGATCTGGTCATCACGGCCACCGACGCCGAGAAATGCGTGCTGACGTGGCAGGACCTTTCGGACATCCTCCGCGCACGCCGCACCGCGCTGCTCATCATCGACATCGCCGTGCCGCGCGACGTGGACGAGCGCCTGGGCGATCTCGACCAGGTGTACCTCTCGAACATCGATGACCTCGACCGGCTTCTCGAGCGGAACCTCCGGCGCCGCCGCCTGGAGATCCCCAAGGCCGAGGCCATCGTCGAGTACGAGGTCAACCAGTTCGGCCGATGGCTGGCGTCGCGCCAGGCGGCGCCCACCATCCGCCTGCTGCAAAAACGCATCCGCATCATCCAGGAGAAGCAGATCGAGCGATACGGCAAGCAGTTCTCCGACGCCGACCGCGCGCAACTGGAGCAGTTCACCCAGGCGATGGGCAAGCAGATCCTTCACGCGCCGCTCGCGCTGCTGAAGCAACTCGCGGCCGATGGAACGCCGAGCAAGCGCCTGGCGGCAGTGGACCTGGTGCGGCGGCTCTTCGACCTCGATACGCTCGACGAGCAAGAGTCGTAGGGGCGAGGCATGCCTCGCCCCTACCCCCGGCCGCGCCGCAATGATTGCGCCACGCACCGAGTTAGCCGCCGGACTTGTCCGACGCGCCCTGTACAACCGGCCCGGCCGCGCCAATAATGTGAGCGACGCCCATGATCGGTATCTCCAAACTCTACTGCGGCACGGTCGAACCGGGCGACGTACTCCGTTACGGCGCCGAGAGCAAGCGGCTGCCGAGCCACCTCCTCCAGTTCTCGGCCGACAAGAAACCCGTCGTCGTCTGGAACTGCACACGCACCTGCAACCTGCGGTGCATCCACTGTTACAGCCGGTCCGAGAACAAGCGGTACGACGAACTCTCGACCGACGAAGCCGGCCGCATGCTCGAAGACCTCGCCTCGTTCGGCGTCCCGGTCGTCCTGTTCTCCGGCGGCGAGCCGCTCATGCGGCCGGACCTGATGGACCTCATCGATCGGGCCGTCGGCCTCGGCATGCGGGCCGTCCTCTCGACCAACGGCACCCTCATCGACACCGGCGTCGCCGCACGCCTCAAGGCGGCCGCCTTGAGTTACGTCGGCGTCTCGCTCGACGGCCTCAAGCAGGTGAACGATGAGTTCCGCGGCGTCCCCGGCGCCTTCGACCGCGCCATGGCCGGCATCCGCAACTGCATGGCCGCCGGTATCAAGGTCGGCCTCCGCTTTACCATCACCAAACGCAACGCCGCCGAGATCGACGGCATCTTCGACCTTATCCGCGACGTGGGGATCCCGCGCGTCTGCTTCTACCACCTCGTGTACGCCGGGCGCGGCACGTCGCTGATGAACGAGGACCTCGACCACGCCGCCACCCGCCGCGTCGTCGATA